>JAEWJH010000007.1 GCA_023386635.1 Pseudomonadota bacterium | reverse complement strand
GCGATACACGCTGCGCTCCGGCATCGCCGAAGGCCGCATGGTGTTCATCGGCGTCGGCGGCACCATCGACGGGCAGATCAATCCCGTGCTGTCGGCGGCGCAGGGACAGGTCGTGCAGATCACGCTGATCAACGGCGAGGGCGCCGAGCATGACATCGTGTTCGACAAGCAGGGTCCCGGCGGCGCGTCGCCGCACATCGTCGGTCGCGGCTCGAGCACGAACATCGCGTTCGTGGCTGGAGCCGCCGGCGACTACACCTATTTCTGCAGTCTGCCGGGCCATCGTCTCGCCGGCATGGAAGGCCAGTTCCTGGTGACGCCGACCCCGCCGCCGCAGACGGTGGTGGAAGCCGACATCTCGCAGCTCTCCTCCGATGTGCCGGCGCCGATCGGCAAGCGCGGGCCGCAAACCGTGCGCGTCGATCTGGTGACGGTCGAACTGGAAGGCCGTCTCGCGGAAGGCACGACGTTCGGCTACTGGACCTTCAACGGCAAGGTGCCCGGCCCGATGCTGCGCGTGCGGGTCGGCGATACGGTCGACGTGCATGTCAAGAACGCCGAAGGCAGCGCGATGATCCACTCCGTCGACTTCCATGCGGCCACCGGTCCCGGCGGCGGCGCGGTGTCGACGCAGGTCAATCCCGGCGAGGAGAAGAGCTTCAAGTTCAAGGCGCTGGTGCCGGGCCTCTATGTCTATCATTGCGCCACGCCCATGGTCGCGCACCACATCGCCAACGGCATGTACGGCATGATCCTGGTCGAACCGGAGGAGGGCCTGCCGCCGGTGGATCGTGAGTTCTATGTCATGCAGGGCGAGATCTACACGGAAGGCGCGTTCGGCCAGCACGGCAGCCAGGAGTTCAATGTCGAGAAGATGCTGAACGAACGGCCGGAATACTTCGTGTTCAACGGTTCGGTCGGTGCGCTGTCGAAATTCCATCCGCTGCAGGCGAAGGTGGGCGAAACCGTCCGCATCTTCTTCGGCGTCGGCGGGCCGAATTTCACCTCGTCGTTCCACGTCATCGGCGAGATCTTCGACAAGGTATACAATCTCGGCGGGGTGTTGAGCGAGCCGCTGCGCGGGGTGCAGACCGTCACGGTGCCGGCCGGCGGCGCGGTCATCACCGAGTTCAAGCTCGATGTGCCGGGCAACTACATCCTGGTCGATCACGCGCTCGCCAGGATGGAACGCGGCCTCGTCGGCATGCTGCACGTGGAAGGCCCGCCGAATCCGGAAATCTATGACGGCAAGGTAGAGCCCGGCTCGGGACACTGACGCTTGCACGACGAGAAAACAAAAAGCCCGGCGTAAGCCGGGCTTTTCCTTTTGACGGGCGCTCGTTGGATGCCGCGCGGTGCGGCCGCATCAGCGCGGGGGCGGTTCGCCGAGTTCGAGCGATGTCTGCTGCATGATCGCGCCGCCGGCATCGAGCACGATCCGCACGCGCTTGCGGCCGCGAAAAAATGTGAGCCGCCGGCGACCGGCATCCGTGTCGATACCGTGCTCGGAGCGGCTGGTAATGACGCCTTGGCGCAACTCGCGCATCACCTGATCCGGCGTCAGATCGAAAGCGGCGGCGATCACCGCCGCATCCACCTCGATGGCATCGTCGTGGTGAGTCTCGTCGTCGCGAAGAACAGCGTGCGCGGTCATGATGACAGCCTCCGTCCGTTTGCCGCGCCTCGTGGCGGCGGCGGTGCCGGCGGATAGGCGCATTCCGCCAGCGTGGTTTCGTCGAGCGTGCGCATGAAAGCCTCGCGCGCCTGCGCCAGCTTGCCCTTGAGCCGGCAGCGCGGCGTGAGGACGCAGCCGCCGCCGTCGCTCGCGAAGCATTCCACCAGGGCGTGCCGCTGTTCGAGGCTGCGCACCACCTGGCCGAGCGTGATCTCCTCCGGCGGGCGGGCGAGGCGGAAGCCGCCGCCGACGCCGCGCTGGGTCTGCACGAAGCCGGCGTCCGCCAGATCGCGGATCACCTTGGTCAGATGATGCCGGGAAATGTTGAATTCCGCGGCGATCTCGCCGGTCGAGAACGACCGGTGCGTCTCGGCGGCCAGCCGCATCAGGGCGCGCAGGCCGAAATCGGTGAACTGGGTCAGGCGCATGGCTGGGGTCCGCGGCGGTTCGTCCGGTCTGCTCACATCGGTATTTACAAAACCCATTTTAACGGTCTAAATAGGTATTGCAAATACCTATTTAGGACGGCGAGCGCCGCCAAGCAAAGACGGCGCGCCCGACGCCGAGGGACACAAGGATGAGTGGGGTCAACGGCATTTCGGAAGCGGAGCAGCGGCGCGCCCGCGCGGTGGCCGAGATCGTCGCGCGCACCGGCATCGACGAACCGATGATCGAACGCGTCGTGCGCGGCTTCTACGCCAAGGTGCGGCAGGACCCGATGCTTGGGCCCGTATTCGATGCGCGGATCGAGGAGTGGGAACCGCACCTGCAGCGGATGTGCCAGTTCTGGTCGTCGGTCGCGCTGATGTCGGGCCGCTACCACGGCAGTCCGATGGTCAAGCATCTGCCGCTGCCGGTCGACGGCACGCATTTCGATCGCTGGCTCGCATTGTTCCGGCAGACCGTGCGGGAATTGTG
>JAEWJH010000082.1 GCA_023386635.1 Pseudomonadota bacterium | reverse complement strand
GTGCTGCGGCGCACGACACTCGGCCTCGCCATCCGCGCCGTCGCGCAGGATGAAGAGACCGCGCGCAGCATGGGTGTCAACTTCACCGCCATCGTGCTGATCACCTTTGCCATCGGCTCCGGGCTCGCGGCCTTCGCCGGCATCATGAACGGCCTCTACTATAACGAGGTCAATTTCGGCATGGGGCTTTACCTCGGCCTGATCGGTTTCGCTGCCGCCATCGTCGGCGGACTCGGCAGTGTCTATGGCGCGATCCTCGGCGGATTCGTGTTCGCGGCGCTGCAGACCATCGGCACGGTCGCGATGCCGTTCGCCAGCGCCTACAAGGACGTGTTCGCGTTCGGCGTCGTCATCGCCTTCATGGCCTGGCGCCCGACCGGGCTGATCCAGGAAAAGATCAGCGAGCGCGTGTGATGACAAATCCATCACCGTCCGCGCCTCGCACCACGGCCCTGCCGGCTCTCCTCGCCGTCGGCGTCTCCGCCGTCTATATCGCCGCTCTCCTGGGCGTCGAAAAGCAGAACCTGATCATTGCGCTGCTCGCCGGCGCGATCGTCGTCGTCACCATCGCCTACCAGTTTTCTCTGCTCGACCCGGTCGCGCGCAGCTTCACCGAGCACGAGGATTCGGCCGGCATGGCCAGCATTGTCGCGCTGATTCTGCTCGCCGCCTGGTTCCACGAAGACCATTTCGTGCTTCTGCTGATCCTGACCGTGATGCTCTATACGGTCGCGACGCTGGGGCTCAATATCCAGTTCGGCTATGCCGGCGTACTCAACTTCGCCGGCGCCTCGTTTTTCGGCATCGGTGCTTACACATCGGCGGTACTCAACGCCCACACCGCGATTCCGCACCTGCTGGTGCTGGTGATTGGCGGCCTGATCGCCGCGGCCATCGGCTCGCTCCTGCTGCTGCCCGTGCTGCGCACGCGCGGCCACTACGCCGCCCTGGTGACCATCGCCTTCGCGCTGCTGCTCAAGACCTTTCTTGAGGTGAACGACGTGCTCGGCGGCCCGCAGGGCCTGCAGGTCAAGCCGATGAGTATCCTCGGCTGGTCGTTCAACGACAACATCACCGTCGCCGGCTACGACCTGTCGTTCTATCTAAATTATTTTGTCATCGCGCTGATCCTGCTGGTCGCCGCCTTCGTCCTGACGCGACGGCTGGAGCGATCCTGGATTGGACTCAATCTCGATGCGCTGCGGCTCGACGAAACCGCCGCCGCGTGCTTCGGCATCAATATCGCGCGCTGGAAGATCACCGCCTTCACCATCGGTAATTTCCTGATCGGCATCGCCGGCGCTCTATTCGGCATGGTCGGCGGCTTCGTCGCACCGAACAACTACACCTTCGCGGATTCGCTGATCCTCGTCTCGATCCTGCTGCTCGGCGGCATCGGCAATGCGTGGGGGCTCGCGGTGGCGACCGCCATTGTCGTCATCGTTCCCGAAAAGCTACAGACGATCCAGGAATACCGCTTTCTGCTCTATGCCTCGCTGGTGATCCTGATGCTGCTGTTCCGGCCGGAGGGCCTGCTGCCGCGGCCGGTGCGGCGCTATTTCCCGGGATGGCGCGCATGACGGCGCTGCTGCAAGCACGCGGCGTCACCCGCCGCTTCGGCGGTGTCGTCGCACTCGACCGTCTCGATATCGACGTCAACCGCGACGAGGTCGTGGGGCTGATCGGCCCCAACGGCTCCGGCAAGACCACGTTCTTCAACGTCATCACCGGCATCTACCCGGTGAACGAAGGCACCGTGACCTTTGACGGCATCGACCTGACCAGCGCGCCGGCGCCGGCTGTCTACAATGCCGGCATCGCCCGCACGTTCCAGCGCTCGCGCCTGTCGCTGCCGCTGTCGATCTTCGACAATATCATGATCGGCAACCACAAGCGGCTCAATCACGGCCTCTGGTTCAATCTGATGCGACGTGGCGCATTCCGAACCGAATACGAGGCGCAGTACAAACAGGCGCGCGCGCTCGTCGAGATTTTCGAGCCGCGCCTCGCCGATCGCATGCTCGAACCGGTCGGCAGCCTGCCGATGATCGACCGCCGCCGTATCGAGATCTGCCGCGCGCTGATCAGCCAGCCGAAGCTGCTGCTGCTCGACGAGCCGTCCGCCGGCATGACCCATGACGAAACCAGCGCGCTGATGAACGATATCCTGCAGGTGCGCACCACCATGCCCGGCCTGTCGATCGTCATCGTCGAGCACGAAATGGGCGTGATCGAACGCATCACCGACCGCTGCATCGTTCTCAATTTCGGTCGCAAGATCGCCGAAGGACGCTACCGCGAGGTCGCCGCCGACCCGCAGGTGCAGGAAGCCTATCTCGGAGTGGCATGATGAGCGGACGGCTGGAGCTTTCGGGCATCACCACCGCCTACGGCAAGGCGGACGTGCTCAATGGCGTCTCGCTCACGGTCGAGCCGGGGCGCATCACCTGCCTGCTCGGCTCGAACGGCTCGGGCAAGACGACGCTGATCCGCTCGATCCTCGGCCTCACCCCGCCCCGCGCCGGCCAAGTGCGGTTCGATGGCACGGACATCACCGGCCTCTCCACCCACCGGATCGTCGCCGCCGGCATCGCTTGCATTCCCGAAGGCCGCAAGGTGTTTCCGAAGCTGACGGTGGCCGAGAACTTGCGGATCGGCGCCTATCAGGAGCGCTCCGCCGACGCGATCGCCAGCCGGTTCGAGGAAATCTACCGACTGTTCCCGCGGCTGGCCGAACGCAAGGACCAATTGGCCGGCACCATGTCCGGCGGGGAACAGGCCATGGTCTCGATCGGCCGGGGCCTGATGCGCGCGCCGAAAATCCTGCTGATCGACGAACCCTCGCTTGGCCTGTCGCCCCTGTTCGTGAAGGACAATTTCCGGATCATCCAGGACATCAGCGCCCGCGGCATCACCGTCTTTCTGGTCGAGCAGAACGTCCACCAGACCCTGGCGATCTCGCACTACGGCTACGTTCTCTCCAAAGGCCGTGTGGTGGCGGCCGGCACCGCCGCCGAACTTGCCGAGCGCAGCGAAGTCCGTGAAGCCTATTTCGGCTGACGGATAATTCTTCCACGCCCGCGCGTCGGCTTGCGAAAGCAGGCGTTGCCGCCATCGGCAGCGCCAGCCCTCAGCCTGGTCTAATGACTTTGCCTGGCATCGACCCGTGCCCCTGTGCCGATCGTCTGCGGCGCCGCCTTGCGGGCATTGATCGCACTGCGCATGTTCGCGACTTTGTCCGAACCGATCGCGCCCGCATGATTGCCCCAGCTGTTGCGGATGTAGGTCGCGACCGCAGCGACCTGCTGATTGTCGAGCTTCCAGCCATAAGCCGGCATGGCGCTCGTGGTCGGCCGCTTCGTCGTCGCCACGGTTTTCGCGCCTTCGAGGATGACGCGCAGCACCGTGGTCGGGTCCGTCTGCTGCGCCACCGCGTTGCCCTGCAGCGGCGGGAACATGTGCGGTACGCCCTTGCCATCGCCCTGATGGCACGCCGCGCATGAATCCCGGTAGATCGCTTCGCCCGCCTGCATCACGGTCCGGTCCGGCGCCGAGGCGCTCGGTGTGGGCGATGCGCCGACGTCCTTGAGATAGACAGCGATCGCCTTGAGATCGGCGTCGCTCATCTTCGACGTGGAATTGATCACCACTTCCGCCATCAGGCCGGTGGCGCCGCTCAGGCGGTTGCGCCCCGTCTTGAGGTATTCGACGATATCGTTCGCGCTCCAGCGGCCCAGTCCCTCGCTCGCCTGCGCGGTCAGGTTCGGTGCGGTCCAGTTCTGGATGAGGCCGCCTTGCAGCGCCTGGCTGGACTTGTCGGCGCCAAAGATGTTTTTCGGCGTATGGCAAGCGCCGCAATGGCCCGGCCCTTCCACCAGATAGGCACCACGATTCCATTCCGCGCTCTTGTTGGGGTCCGGTTGAAACACGCCCTTCTTGAAGAACAGCATGTTCCAACCGGCCATGAAGGTCCGGATGTTCAGCGGCCAAATCAGGTCGTTGGGTGGCGGCATATTCGAGACCGGATCGAGGCTCATCAGATAGGCGCGAACGGCCTCGACGTCGTCGCGGGTCATCCGCGTGAAGTACGGATAAGGAAACGCTGGATAGAGCCGCTCGCCGTGCGGTCCGATGCCCTCGTGCATGGCGCGATAGAAATCGTCCGCTGTCCACGCACCGATGCCGGTCTCGCGATCCGGCGTGATGTTGGCGGAATAGATCGTGCCGAACGGCGTCGGGATCGCGCGGCCGCCGGCGAACGGTTTGGACTTGTCCTGGGTGTGGCACGCCACGCAGTCGCCAGCGTCCACCAGTTTCCGGCCCTTCTCCAGCTTTGCATAGTCGAAGTCAGTCGCGCGGCTCGCTCCGGCCAGCAAAGCCGTCGCCGCCAGCGCCGCAATCGAGATCGAAGTCAGCCGCCGCATGACACTACGCCTGCACGAGAGGACCGGGATTTTTCAGGTATTGCGAGCGGATCGCATCGGCCGCCCAGTAGGTGAGCGCGCCGATAGTGCCGGTCGGATTATACCCAGGATTCTGCGGAAACGCGCCCGCACCCATGACGAACAGATTGGAGACGTCCCAGCTCTGCAGATAGCGGTTGACCACGCTGTTGCGCGGATTGTCGCCCATCACCGTTCCGCCGGTATTGTGCGTCGTCTGATACGGCACGATCGAATAGTGCCCCTTGCGGGCGTTGACTTTCACCTCGCGCGGCTTCATCGCCCGGGCGATATCGGCGGCGCGATCGGTGAGGAATTCCGACATCTTCATCTCATTGTCGGTGTAGTCGAACGTCATCCGCAGCAGCGGCTGACCGTAAGCGTTCCGGTATGTCGGATCGAGATCGAGATAATTGTTGCGGTGGCTCATCACAGCCCCATGGGTGGAGACCGACGCTGTGCGCAGATAATTCTTCGCGACGGCGCTCTTCCACTTCGAGCCCCATTTCGGTGTGTTGTCCGGCGTCGGATGATTTTCGATCGGCCGCCCGTTGGTGTTCCAGCAAGCGAGATAACCGCCGCCGATAAAGCCCTTTCCAGCGTGATCGAAATTGTCGCCGTTGAAATCGTCGATCGCGATGCCGAGCGCGCCGGCGCCGATATAGGGATTGAATACTTTGTCGTCGAAGAACGCGTTGACGCTCGACACGATCTGATACGCGTAGTTACGCCCGACCACACCCTCGCCACTGCGCGGATCATAGGGCGTGCCGATGCCGGACACGAGCAGCAGATGAACATTGTGCAGGATATAGGCGCAGAGAATGACGATCTCGGCCGGTTGCTCGTACTCATGCCCCTGGATGTCGACATAAGTCACGCCGGTGGCTCGCTGACCCGATGAATCGCGGTTGACGCGGAGCACTTCGCTGTTGGTGCGCAGTTCGAAATTGTCTTTCTGGAGCAGCACCGGAATAACGGTGGTTTGCGGGCTCGATTTCGAGTAATTGCCGCAACCGTATTTCTCGCAGAAGCCGCAATAGGTGCACGGCGCGAGCGTCACGCCGAGCGGGTTGGTATAGGCGCGCGACATGTTCGCCGATGGCGCCGGGAACGGATGATAGCCCATCTCCTTCGCAGCACCCCCGAACAAGGTCGGGCCATAGACCATCTGCATCGGCGGATTGGGATAGTCGCGGCGACGCGCGCCCTCGAACGGATTTCCGCCGTCGACGAGCTGCCCGTTAAGATTGCCGGCCTTGCCGCTGATGCCGCAGAGATACTCGAACCGATCGTAATACTGCTCGAGTTCCTCATAATTGACCGGCCAGTCCTGGATCGTCATCGTGTCCGGGATCGCCTGCGCGCCATAGCGTTCGGTGTTGTGGCGGCGCGCGGCAAAATCGCTCGGCAGGAAACGCCAGGTCTGACCGTTCCAGTGGATACCCGCACCACCGACGCCGGTGCCCGGCAGAAACGAGCCGAGTTTGCGCATCGGCAACGCCGTCTGATCGGGGCTGTTGCGGAACGTCACCGTTTCCCGCAGCGGGTCCTGAAACAGCGCATGCCGATAATAGTAACGCAGCTCATCCTGCGCGAATGTCACGGCGAAATCGGTCGGCGTGTCGCGCCAGCCGCCGCGCTCGATAGCAACCACATTCAATCCGGCATCGGTCAATTCCTGACCGAGAATGGCTCCCGTCCAGCCGAATCCGACCAGCACGACGTCGACTGACGGCAACTTCTTTGCCACGACATTACTCCTCTTTCAGCTTTTCACAGGATTCCAGCCGGGCCGGCCGGTAATGCCGACGGGTTCGAACGTGAGCTTCTGGTTGTGCTTGCCGACATAGGGCCGGTAATCGTAGCGCGCCCCGGGAAAGCCGATCAGTTTCCAGCCCACCATGTCGCGGTTGCCGCCATAGAGGGGGTCCGAGAAAAAGCCTTCGACCGTGTTCTGCAGCAGCAGATCAAAAAACGTCTGCGCGTCCACATCAGTGAGCTTGATCTCCCCCTTTTCCAGTCCAGAGAGGGTCTGGTCCTGCTCGTCCGCTGACAACGCGGCGAAGGCGCGGCTGTTCAATGTCTTGCGGCAATGATCGTCGATGGACTTGATAGCGGCACGATAAAGTTCCGCCGGCGACATGCGCGATTGGTAGCCCTGGGTCTTCTCACCGGTCGCCCAAGGGCCCTGCATGTACCAATGCGCGGCCTGTCCATAGGGGCCCGCAAGCTGCCGGTCGATGAAAAAAGTTGCACCGGCTTCCTTGGCGCCCGGCCCCAAGTCGTCGGCGGGAATGAGCCGCGCCACCGCGGCGTTGAGGAACGCCACTTCGGCTTCCGTCAGAAACTGATAGCCGTCACCTTGCAGGAACTCCGGGGTATTGGCGTCACCCGGCGCCCACGGCACCTCGCCGGAAATGACATGGCCTTCGCTCCGCTGGGAGGGAAGCGCTACAGCCGCGCCGGCAGCCGCACCAGTCGACAATAAATGACGGCGATTCAATACGAGCGGCACTGACCTGCTCCGCAGTTCTGCCGTCGCCCGTCGAGTTAAGTTTTGAAATCACAAAAGGTTCAACGTAAGTCCGCACCGGTGCGATGAAAATCGTCGTGTGATGGCTTGCCGCACGGAACGCCAGCCCAAGGGTGCGTTGCCAGCATACGTCAAGGAAACAGGCTATGGGCCTCTGGCTCGCACGGAAAAAGCCCGGCAAAGTGAACGGTGGCGCAAAGAATTATTTATTTCGCCTAGTCAACAAGCCTATCCGATCGTAATTTCTAGAGTACCCAATTTTTCAATCGAACATACAATACGGTCATGCGGCACAACCGGCCCTACCCCGGCCGGCGTGCCGGTCATGATGATATCGCCCGGCTTCAATTCGTACTGCATTGAAAGCTGCGCGATAATCTCCGGAACGTTCCAGATCATCTGAGCGAGGTCGCCGGTCTGACGTGGCGCGCCGTTGACCGCGAGCGTGATCCGTCCGGTCTTGATCGATCCGGTTTGCGACATCCGGTGGATCGGCCCGCAGGGCGCAGAATGATCGAAGGATTTTCCCATTTCCCACGCCAACCCGCGCTTGCCGGCTTCGCGCTGAAGGTCGCGGCGTGTCAGATCGATGCCGATCGCGTAACCGAAAATGTGCTGCTCGGCCCTGTCGACGGGAATGTCGCGGCCACCCACGCCGATGGCGGCAACCAGTTCGACCTCATACTGGAAATCCCGCGTCGCCGGCGGATACGGCACCGTTGACCCGTTATGGACGATGGCATCCGTCGGTTTCTGGAAGAAAAACGGCGGATCGCGCTCATCGGACTCCTTCATCTCCCGGATATGGTCGGGGTAATTCCGCCCGACGCAGTAGATGCGCCGAACCTGAAACGTCGCCTCGCTGCCGAAGACCGGCAAACAAGTCGCCGGGACAACGATGGATTCATGTTCGGCACGCGTCATGGCCCCTTACCCACCCGTTCAGATACGTGGCAGATTCAGTTCTGCGACGATTTTCTTCCATTGATCGACTTCCCGCGCAATCACCGCGCCGAACTGCTCGGGCGAATCGATGGGGGCAAGTCCAACCGTCTCGATGTCCTTCTTGTAGGTGTCGGACTTCGCGACCCGCACCAGATCGGTTTGCAGGCGCTTGACGATGTCCGCCGGGACACGGGACGGGGCGACCAATCCGTACCAGCTCGTGAAACCGAAACCGGGAAACGTCTCGCCAACGGTTTCCAGATCAGGGAGATAGCGCGCGCGTTTGTCGCCCAGACAGAACAGCGGCTTGATGGTGCCCGCTTTGATATGCTGGGCGGCATCGCCATAAGGAGCCAAACCGATATCGATCTTCCCACCGATCACATCCGTCATCGTCAGCGCCGAACCGCGATACGGAATGATGGTGATGTCGATGCCGGTCACCTTTTTCAGATACTGAATCTGCGGCGGCGACTGTACGCCGCAATTCACAGGAATCCCGGTTTTCTTCACGTGGCTCATCAGCTCTTTCAGGCTGCTGTAGGGCCGATCCTTGTTGGCGACGATGAGCAGATCGGTACCCGCCATCAGCGCCAGCGGCACGAAATCTTTCTGAATGTCGAAGCCCGGGTCCTTGAAAATCGCCATGTTCTGCGCAAGCGGCGCGAGCGCCGCCAGCAGCGTGTACCCGTCGGGCTCGGCGCGCTTGACAGCCTGTGCTGCGATGTTGCCGGAAGCACCGGTCTGATTTTCGATCACCACAGGCTTACCGACCAGATCCTGGAGACCGCGCGCCGCAGCGCGCGCCATCATGTCGGTGGGACCACCGGGAGCTGCCGCAGAGACGACTCTGATCTGGCGCGTCGGATAGTCCGTTTGCGCAAACGAGAACGACGGCGATAAGGAACTAGCGCCGACAGCTGTTGCCATCTGCATAAAACGGCGGCGGGACAGCCGGTCGAGCGTCGACAATATATCTCGCGACATGTTTTCGTTCTCCATTATCCCGGTAAAACAGCGCCTCGCACGGCAGAACAAATCCGGGCTGGTGAGCCCGGATTTGGCACGGTCAGTCAGCTTCCCAGGATCACACCCTTCGGCTGCTTAAAGCAGAAGTCGGCGATTTCGCCGGCGCGTGTGAACCACACCTTGTCCTTCTTCGGATGGTTGACACAGTGCAGCAGCGCCTTCTTGAACGGCCCAAGCCGAAATGGCTGGCCGATGATGAAGCCGTGCAGTGACATGGCATAGACAAGCGGCTCGCCGCGTTCCGACTGTTCGAGCAAGGTCTCGAACTGATCGACCAGCATGTCGGCAAACTCGCGACCGGTATGGTCGCGATTGATCACGGCACCGGCATCGTTAAGCTCGAGCGGATACGGAACCGAGAGGATGTCGCCGGCGCGGGTGCGCATCCACATCGGCTGATCGTCAACCGGCCAGTCGAGGAGATGCGTGTAACCTGCTTCCTTGAGCAGATCCGGCGTCACCTTGGATTCGACGGCGCCCGGCCCCATCCATCCGGTCGGCCGCACGCCGCAATGCTTTTCGATCGTCGATGTCACATCGTCGATCATGCGCTTCTCATCGAGCTCCCAGTGACCGCCAAGCGTTTCGGCATTGGTGCGGCCGTGGCCGAGAATATCGTCACCGCGATCGTTGATGCGCTTGACGATGTCAGGATAAAGCCGAGCGACTTCGCTGTTGAGCAGGATCGACGCCGGCAGCTTCAATTCATCGAGCAGCTGGAACAGGCGCCAAACGCCGATCCGGTTGCCGTAATCGCGCCAGGCGAAGTTGCGGGTTGTGGGCGGGCCGCCGCGATGCGTCGGATCCATGCCGCGGCCGGTCAGGAATGCGAAATGCTCGATATTGAGCGCGATATAGAACGCCAGCGTCTTACCGCCCGGCCAGGTGTATTTCTTGCGGCTTTCGATCGACGAGTGGTCGTAGCGATTGTGTCCCGGAAGCATAAAGGGAGCCCTTCTGAATTAACGAGAAAATGCGCGACGCTTAGTGCGCCGCCGTGTCCTTCCGAGGCGGCATTTCGAGGAAGGAGAAGAACGTGTTGTAGAACCGTTCCTTGTTCAGGCTGAGATGCGTGATGTGACCGGACCCGGCCATGACCGTAAACTGCTTGTCGTCATTCGGCAGTTTCGCGAAAAACTTGAGCAGATCATCCATCGCGGCGATGCCGTCGTGAGCACCGCGCATGATGAGTACCGGCATCGGCAATTTCTCCGGTGCGACGACGGGAAGGATCGTGCACATATCGACGAACGTGCCGGACGGGACACTATCGCCATAGGACATCTGCGCGTCGGCCACCGCCGTCGCCACCGCATCCTCGGAGGTGCCGGGCATATCGCGATTGAAGATGCCGACGAGGTTCTTGTATTCGAGCTTGCGGCGATTCGACGCGCGGTATTCAGCGAGCCCTTCCTTGCGCTTCGCAAGCGTCGGCGAACCTTCTCCGGTCCACACGAAAGCGTCGAATATGATGCGGTGGATATTTTCGGGATGCGCCTGCGCGAATGCAGCCGCGCGCAAAGCGCCGGACGATTGACCATAGAAGCTGTATTTATCCTGCCCCGTTTCCTTCTTCAGAATCGGCAGCATCGCTTCGATATCCGGCACCGCCATGGCGATGTTGGAGTTGCTATCGGTCTTGTCCGATTTCCCGTAACCTTCATGATCGATGGTCCAGACATCGAAACCACGTTCGGCGGCTATATCCATCATCGAATAGTCGGATTCACGTCCCGGCACGCGCAAGTCATAGCTCGGCAGCGCGCACAGCGACGAGCCATGGATCAGGATCAGCACCGGCTTGTTTTTCGGCGTATCCTTGAACTTTCGATAAACGAAGAGCTTTACGTCGCCCTTCTTGGCCCAGAATTCCTGGCCTGTGATTTTGGAAGCCATTGTCGTTCTCCTTTCAATCTTTCAGATGTTGAGGCTGCGGCCGCACGATCGCTTCGACAGCGCGGGCGACCGCGAGCAGATGCAGGTCGTCATTCGGGTTTCCGATGAGCTGGAGGCCGACCGGCAGATCGCCCAGCGCCTCGACCGGAATGGACACGCCGCATTGGCCAAAGAAATTTCCGGGACGGGTTAGACTGCCCGCCCGCAAATTCCAGGCGGCCGACGCTTCGAACGTGCTCACATCGGCGGCGGCGGTCGCGACCAGTGGCGTCGTCGGATAGATCAACGCATCGACACCGGCCATCATGGCTTTCGCCTTCTCGATGGCGCTGCTATGCGACTTGCGTGCTGCTTCGATTTGCACCGGCGTAATGCTGAACGCCGTTTCGATCCGCGCCCCGGGCACGCGGTCGATGCTCGCCTTGCCGGCATCGAGGCGGGAGCGCCCCATGACGCTAACGAACTCGCCGAACAGCAAGGTGGCAAAATCCGGCATCAACGGCGGGATATCCGGAATGTCGATGTCGACGATCCGCACGCCTGCTGCTGATAGCCGGGCGATGGCCGCTTCCACCGCTTGGCGGACCGGCGCGTCGATGCTGTCGAATACATAGCCGCGAGGACGGCCTAACGTCACAGCACCCGCTGCCGGCACCGTCTGTTGTTCGGCCTCGATGGTGCTGTAGATCAGCGCCGCATCGTCGACCGAACGCGTGAAAATCCCGACGCTGTCGAGCGTCGGCGATAACGCAAACACACCTTTTGTCGGCCAGGCGCCCGCCGTGCTTTTGTAGCCGACCACCCCGCACAGCGCCGCCGGCAACCGCACCGAACCGCCAGTGTCGGAGCCGACCGAGAAGGCGCAAAGGCCGGCTTTCATCGCCGCGGCTGAGCCGTGACTGGAGCCGCCGCAGACCCGTTTGACCGCCATGTCCGCGGGATTCCACGGCATCGGCTTGTCGACATTAATCGTCGCCGCCGCGAACTCCGTCGTGCGGGTTGTGCCGAGGATGACACAGCCGGCAGCCCGCAACCGCGTGATGAAAGGCCCCTGCGGCGGCGTGAGATCGGTGAGATCGAGCTCGGTCCCGGCACCATAGGGCAAACCGTCGACAGCGAAGATTTCCTTCACCGCCACCGGCACTCCCATCAGTGGGCCCACGTCGATACCGTCGCAACGTTGCGCGTCGACAGCCCGGGCCTCCGCAACGGCGCGACTGCGATCGACAGTGCGAAACGCCTGTATTTTGCCGTCGAGCGCTGCGATCCGATCCAGATAAGCAAGTGTCGCCCGCTCCGCGGTGAGCGAACCGTCGCGCATTCGCGCGGCGAACTCGCGCAGCCCGCCCTCGGCAAGCGGATCGGCCGGCAAGGCGATCCCGGTTTGTGTCGTCGACGCCATGGATGTTCAGCTTCCCGGGATGATGCCGGGCTCCATCGCGTAGCAATAATCTGCGATGTTCTCCGCACGGGTGAACCACACCCGGTCTCGGTGCTGATGATTGACAATCTTTTCGAGTGCGTTTCGCAGGACAGCCAATCGAAAAGGCTGACCGATGATGTAAGGGTGCAACGAGATGCAGCAGACAAGCGGCTGATGCACGCTTTGGCGCACCATCTCATCAAACTGGTGGACCATCATGTCGCAGAATTCTTGGGTGTTATGCTGACGCCAGATGATCTGTCCGGCATCATTCAGTTCGAGCGGGTACGGCACTGACAGAATTGGCCCGGATCGTGTCCGCAACCAAATGGGTTGATCGTCGCAGGGCCAGTCGAGCAGATAAGTGTAACCTGCTTCACGCAGGAGATCCGGCGTCGAGGCGTTTTCCGATGCACCGGCGCCGAGCCAGCCTTTCGGCTTGTGCCCCTCGTGCTTCTCGATAGCGTCGGTGACGTCCTTGATCAGCCGCTGTTCATCCAATTCCCACAGCCCGCGCTGACGCTCGGCGTTGGTGCGGCCGTGCCCTACCACTTCATCGCCACGCTCGCGGATGCGTTCAAAGATCTCCGGGTGGTAGTCGTAGAGCAGACTGTTTACCAGGCATGACGTCGGCAGCTTGAATT
>JAEWJH010000067.1 GCA_023386635.1 Pseudomonadota bacterium | reverse complement strand
GCCTCGCGCCGCACCTGCTCCTGGCCCAGCTTCATCGATTCGATCAGGCCAGTGAGTTGACCGAATGAATCGACCCGCTTGGCCTCCAGCGCGGCGACCTGCTCTTCATAGGACTTCAACCGTGACCCAACCGGCTCGAGCAGCGCCTTGATCTTCTCTTCGCTCGCCTTCTCCGAATGCCCCAGGCGTTCGGTCGCCGCCGCAAGGAACTTTTCCTGAGCTGCGCCAAGCACTTTCGCGCCGGTGTTCTCAAACTCCTTGAGCAGATTGGCGCGCGACTCCTCGAGCAGGCGCTCCTTTTCCGCAAAGCCCGCCTCGCGCGCCTTCAGCGCGATGTTCTCTTCACGCACCGCATCGAGCGAGGCCGCCAGCGCGTCGGCGCGTGCGGCGCGCTCGCTCATCGTGGCAAGCTCCGGCGCCATTCGCGACAGCTTCTCGTTGAGCGCCTTGCACTCGCCCTCCCGCTCGCCGTGGCGGGCCTGCCAATCGGCCGCCGGGCGCGAGCCGAAGAACCATCCAGCCACCGCGCCAAGCGCGAGAGCCGCCAAGATCAACAAGATCGCAGTCGTGTCCATCACGGGAACATAGGCGGAACGCGGCATGTAGGAAAGGCAATTTCGGAACTATCCCCGGCGCTCGCGCGCTCCCCTCAGCGAAGGAGAGCGCCATGTCGATCAAGGAAATGATCCGCGAGCATCCCGATGTCGGGAGCGACTACAACGACACCCTCGGCGAAGCGGTCAAGCACGCGATGTACTGCGCGGCGATCTGCAACTCGTGCGCCGACGCCTGCAGCGCCGAGGACATGGACATGCGCCGTTGCATCCGGCTGTGCATGGACTGCGCCGACGTGTGCACCGCCGCCTACCGCGTCGCCACCCGCCGCACCGACGAGAACCGCCAGCTCATCCGCAGCATGCTCGCGGTGTGCATCGAGGCGTGCCAGACCTGCGAGGAAGAGTGCCGGCGCCACGACCACGCGCACTGCCAGCGCTGCGCGACGATGTGCCGCGAATGCGCCGACGACTGCCGCCGCGCCCTCGCCGCGCTCAACGACGAAGTCCACGCCGACGGCGAGCGCAGCACGTTCGAACATGGTGCCGCATGAGCAAGCTCTCCGACGACAAGCGCGACGATTTGGGCGACGGCAAGTTCGCCTTCCCGAAAGAGCGCAAGGAACCGCTGGAGGACGCCAGCCACGTCCGTAACGCGATCGCGCGGTTCAATCAGGTCAAGGGCGTGAGCGACGACGAGCGCGACGCGGCGTGGAAACGGATCAAGGCCGCGGCCAAGAAGTACGATGTCGAGGTGAGCGAGAAGAGCTGGCGCGAGATCGGCAAGGACTGACGCGGCGCTAGAGCAGCGTTTTCTGCGCGCTTTTCCCGGCCCCCGCCCAGCGCTCGTCGGTCCGCTCGACGTGCAGTTCCAGATCGCAGGTCCGCGCCAGCGCCAGCGCCTCGTCGGGGGCGCCGTGCTGCCACAGGTCCCACTGGTCAGTGGTGAGGATCACCGGCATCCGGTCGTGCACCTCGGCCATCTGGCTGCACGCGTCGGACATCACCATCGTGTAGGCGTGGCCCCACTCGGCGGTCGGGCGCCATAGGCCGGCAACCGCGAACATCTCGTGCCCGGCGAGCTGGTACCAGGTGCGCGTCTTGCTGCCTGGCTCGCCCTCTGCCTCGGCCCATTGCGAGACGGGGATCAGGCACCGCCGCTTGACGAAGCTGTCCCGCCAGAACCCAGTCAGCAGCTTGTCGTCGCGCGCGTTGTTGACCGGCTTGGGCTTGAGCGGTTGGCCCTGTTTGCCCTTGAGCACCACGGGAAAGCCCCACGCCATCTGCCGCACGCGGCCTTCCGCCACGACGATTCCGGGGTAACCGGGATAGACCTCATCGCCGAAGTTGGCGCCGGCCGCTTCGTTGATAGCTTCGAACCAGCCCGCAACCTCACTGACCGTCTTGGTCATGCGATAGAGGTTGCACATCGCGGCGCGGGCCTAGCCGGAGATCACGCCGCCTTACGCAGCTTATCGAGCTTCTTGAGCGCCATCTGCCGCTTCAGGCGGCTGAGGTGGTCGATGAACAGGATCCCCTCGAGATGGTCCATCTCGTGCTGGATGCAGGTGGCCATCAGCCCCTCCATCTCCTCCTCGTGCACGGCGCCGTCGAGGTCCTGCCAGCGGACCCGGCAACGAGCGGGACGGTCGACGTCCGCGAATATCTCGGGCACCGAGAGACAGCCTTCGGAATACGTCGCAAGCTCTTCCGCGGGTTCGAGAATCTCGGGATTCACGAACACGCGCGGCTGCTTGATGGTCGGCTGGTGATGGTGATGATGCCCGCCATGGTCGCACGGCACCGGCTCGGCATCGGGATCGTCGGGCTGGAGATCGATCACTAGCACGCGCCTGGGCACCCCGACCTGGATCGCGGCAAGGCCGATGCCGGGGGCATCGTACATCGTCTCGAACATATCGGCGACGAGCGTCTTCAGTTCGTCGTCGAACGCGGTCACGGGCTCGGACACGACTTTCAGCCGGGGGTCCGGCACTTCCAGGATTTCACGGATGGCCATGCGCGGCAGATAAGCACACCTCCGCTGAACAGCAAGTGATCAGGTCACCGGCCGCCGCGCCCGCAAGGCTTGCGCAAGCGTTCCTTCGTCGAGGTAGTCGAGCTCGCCGCCAACCGGCAGACCGTGCGCGAGCTGGGTGATCCGCACCGGCAGGCCCTCCAGCCGCTCGGCGATGTAGTGCGCGGTGGTCTGGCCCTCGAGCGTGGCGTTCATGGCCAGCACGACTTCGTCGATCCCGCCCTCGGACACGCGCTGGATCAACGAGCCGATCGCCAGGTCTTCCGGGCCCACCCCATCGAGCGCCGAGAGCCTCCCGCCCAGCACATGGTAGCGCCCGGTGAACAGCCGGGAGCGGTCGAGCGCCCACAAGTCGGCAACTTCCTCGACCACGCACAGCGAGCGCTGGTCGCGCCTGGGATCGCTGCAGACGCCGCACGGATCCTGCGTATCGACATTGCCGCAGACTTCGCATTCCACCAGCCGCTCCTGCACTTCGGCAAGCGCCGCGACGAGCTGGCGAAGCGCCGTCTCGCGCCGCTTGACGAGCCACAGCACGGCCCGCCGCGCAGAGCGTGGGCCCAGCCCCGGGAGCCGCGCGAGCGCAGCTGCGAGGGTTTCGATCTCTTGCGATGCCATGGGGTGGCAGATAGGGCGTCCGCCCGCCCCACGAAAGGTTGCCCCCACCGCTTATGCGCATCGTCTTCATGGGAACGCCCGCCTTCGCGGTGCCGACGCTCGCCGCGCTGCACGAGGCGGGGCATACGATCGTCGCCGTGTACACCCAGCCGCCGCGCCCCGCGGGACGGGGAAAGAGGCTCCAGCCGAGCGCGGTGCAGGTGGAGGCGGAAATCCGCCACATCCCGGTGCTTTCGCCCACCTCGTTGAAATCGCCGGAAGCGCAGGCGGAATTCGCCGCGCTCGATGCCGATCTCGCCGTGGTCGCCGCCTACGGGCTGATCCTGCCGCAAGCCATTCTCGATGCGCCGCGCAGCGGTTGCCTCAACGTCCATGCCAGCCTCCTGCCCAAGTGGCGCGGCGCGGCACCGATCCAGCGCGCCATCATGGCAGGCGACGCGACGACCGGCATCACCATCATGCAGATGGAGGCAGGCCTCGACACGGGGCCGATGCTCGCGCTCGCCCGCGTGCCGATCGAGGACAAGACGGCCGGCGAACTGACCGAGGAGCTGGCGGAAATAGGCGCGCAGCTGATGGTCGGCACTTTGATCGACTTGCCCGCGCTCCACCCGCTCAAGCAGAACGATGCGGAAGCGACTTACGCGCCCAAGATCGACAAGGCCGAGGCACGGATCGACTGGTCGGGCGATGCCGAGGCGATCGAGCGCCAGGTGCGGGGGCTTGCCCCCTTCCCCGGCGCGTGGTTCGAGCTCGACGGCGAACGGATCAAGGTGCTGAAGGCGCAAGTCATCGCGCGCGAGGGCAAGCCGGGGATGACGCTTGACGACGAGCTTACCGTCGCGTGCGGCTTCGCGAGCTTGCGCCCCTTGCGAATCCAGCGCGCGGGCAAGCCGGCGATGGACGTCGCAGCCTTCCTTCGCGGGAAGCCCATTCCGGCGGGGACGCTGATCGGGTGACGCGCTTTGCCCTGACCCTCGAATTCGACGGCACCCCGTTTGCCGGCCTCCAGCGGCAGGCCGACGCGCCGAGCGTGCAGCAGGCGATCGAGGACGCAGCATGCGCGGTGACCGGTGAACGTCCGACGCTTCACGCCGCGGGCCGCACCGACGCCGGGGTGCACGCATTGGCGATGCGCGCGCATATCGACATCGCGAAGGACATTGCGCCCTTCAGGCTGATGGAGGCACTCAACGCTCACCTGCGCCCCGCTCCGATCGCGGTGCTAGCGTGCGAGGCAGTGACCGAAGATTGGCATGCGCGTTTTTCCTGCATCGGACGGGCTTACGAATACCGCATCGTCAACCGGCGCGCCCCGCTCACGCTCGAGCGCGACCGTGCCTGGTTGGTGGGTCGGCCATTAAACGAAAGCGCCATGCACCAGGCCGCGCAAGCGCTGGTGGGGAAGCACGATTTCACCACGTTCCGTTCGGTGGCGTGCCAATCGGCCAGCCCGGTCAAGACGCTCGACAGCCTGACCGTGCGGCGCGAGGGTGAACATGTCATCGTGGAGACCGCGGCGCGCAGCTTCCTGCACCACCAGATGCGCAGCATGGTCGGCTGTCTCGCGC
>JAEWJH010000124.1 GCA_023386635.1 Pseudomonadota bacterium | reverse complement strand
CATCTATCTGGATCGGTCGCGAATTGCGCGGGCCTGCGGTTAGAACGGCTCTCGCTTTAGGCATTCTGACGGTCATGGTCGGCGGGAGCCTGTACGGCGACTATCACTTGATCGAGCTTCGACGCGGCGATCCCGACCGTCCGCTCCAGATCATCGAAGCTCAGTCTGCCGATGAACCGACGGTCGCCTTTGCAGAGGAACGGCTGAAGGGCGTCCTGATCGCCGCGGCCGAACGGCGTGGATCGAAGTTCGTAACCGCTGCCCACTGCGCCCCGGCCGACTATCTCCTCGGCGCGCGCTGGTCGCTGGTTCCCGCGCATTCCGAGGTCACGTGGTGCGGCGAGACATGGCACATGGTCGACTATGGCAACAGCGGGAGGCTGTCTGGCGAAGGTTGGGCACTTTACCGCTCGCAGCGCTTGCAAAGCATCGGGGTGGCTGGTAGCGGGCCGCCTCCAGCGCACAAATCGCGCAGACGCCACGAGCGGGCGTAGCTCAGGGGTAGAGCACAACCTTGCCAAGGTTGGGGTCGAGGGTTCGAATCCCTTCGCCCGCTCCAGTTTTCGGCCAGATCCGATGTTACCTGCGTTGTCCCGGGTAACGCATGGGTAACAGCCAGACGATTTCCGTCAGAATGAAAACTTGAATTTGCCCGAGCCGACGACAGTCAGTGTGCCGAGCGACAAGACGTCCATTCCGAGCAAAACCTCGAAATCTGCGCTGCCACAATCGAACTCCACGCCGCTGATTTCTCGATCGACGAGATGAAACTGTGGGCCTGAGACAATCCCCAGCTCGTTTTTCCGCAAATCGACAAAGCCGACTTTGAAAACGTACGCATTATGAAAGCTTGCGCCTCCGACACCTTGCACCGGCACGATACCGGAGGCTTCTAAACCCAACTTCCTCGCGGCACTCGCAGTTATGCAAGTGCCCGTAGCACCCGTGTCAATCAGGGCATTCAGGACATGTAGGTTTGCCGGTCTTGAAAGAAATTGGGGATCTAGAGAATCTTCGAAGCGCTCGGCCGGCAGCAGAACTACGGGCGTGAAAACCTGCCGGCTGTTATGCAGCCCTACAATATCGGGCATAGGAGAAGAAACCCAGGTTAATGGCGCTTTCTTCTACCTTCTGAACGGAAAACAGATCGTCGTCAAAAGTACGGCGGCCCGCCGCCAGTGCTTCTCCCGCGGAGTCGAATAGATCGACCAATTTGCGGTCATGCATCAAAGCGAACTTTCCGCACGCTGACTTGACCAGTTCTGGAAGTAACTTCTCAAAAGCTTGGTAGTTTTCGGCGAGAGTTCGCTCTCTGGGCGTGACGTCCGACATAAAGCTCCGGCTCCATTGTTGCGAGCGCCGATCACCCGCTTCCCCTTTATAAGTTGGATGCTACCATTGCGTTCCGAGTCGTGTCCATGACTTGCTTGACAAAAAAGGTGAAACGAGTCCTCCCGCGGCGACTCGGTTGCTGAACGATACGCTTGTCGGGAAATCAGGCTGTGAAGGATGAACAATCTGAACGGCTGATCGATCGGTCCGTAAGCATGGTAGCCAGGTCGGCACAATCTTGCGCACAGAAGGGCTTTCTAAGACAGCTGCAGAAGCAGCAGTAGCAGACTTTGCTCGCGGAGCGGCGAGCGTCGAGTGTTCACAGGGACACACAGGCGTCGGATTCGTCGCCTAGCTCGGGTTTCACCAAGCGGAGGAATTCACACTGGCGCATGGTGAGTTCGCCACGCAGCCCTCTTCGTGGCACTCAAAATAAACGTCCGCGAGCTGCATGAGCTTGCCCGTGTGCTGGACCTTCTCAATCATCTGGGCGTTTATCGGCGGCTCGGGTTCCAGCTGATGCTGAGGTCGAGCCATGTCTGACGCGCGGAGCAAGCTACAAGAGGCGGCAAGAATTTTTCGCTATCTGAGCGATGTCGAGGTTGATCGCGTGCGCCAGGCCAAGTTCAGGTTTGGCGGCAAACGAGGTCGAGGAGATTGCGGTTCTCATTGAGGATCGCGAACAAGACTCTTAGCTGCAATCCCGTCGAGATTTTGGACAGATCATATGTTCTTTGTGTGGGCTGTCATTTTCGGAATGCTCGTCGGGTGGCTCGGCAGCCTGGTGATGCGAACCCAAACATTCGAAGGCATTCTCATAGACATCGCAGCGGGTTTATTGGGAGCAATCCCGATGGCAGCATTAATGGGCAACGACGCACCCTTGGACAGCATATTAGCGAGTTGCCTCGGCGCTTTGGTTGCTGTGGCGCTCGTGACTTCCGTCAGGGCGAGATTGCGTCCCTCCTGAGGCCTCGCCGTTCTGACGCCGCTTTCCGTCGAGTCTGCCTTGAGTCGGAATTTGTCGCGTCAACTTTGGGGGGAAAGCCGACCTAACTAGTCGGCCCTTACTTGCTTGAAACCGAGAGCACCCAGCAACACCTCAAAGATAGCCGTTATCACATGGCTAAGAAGCAAGTGAGGCCCGCCGCCGAAAAGGTCATCAGCGCGACGGGCCCCGACTCCCCACCCGAAAGATGTTGCTAGACGATCTTGGATGGTGAGCCTGACCGGCACGCTAATGCTGTTCCGTCGAATCTCAATAT
>JAEWJH010000052.1 GCA_023386635.1 Pseudomonadota bacterium | reverse complement strand
AATCTCACGACGTCATGGCCGGGCATAGCCGTTCGAAGAACGGCGTCCTTACGAACGCCTATGTCCCGGCCATCTCGATCAGGTGAGCACGGTGACAGTCTAAGCGGGATGCGCGGGTCAAGCCCGCGCATGACCGGGAGAGAGCAGCGCACGCTCTCTCACTCCGCCTCATCCTGAGGAGCGATGCGCAGCATCGCGTCTCGAAGGATGCGGCGGCCACAGTTGCGCGCTCGCCCATATTCTTTTGACGCAATCGTGCGGATTGCTTCTGGTTCGAGACGCGTCGCTGACGCGATGCTCCTCACCATGAGGCTTTGAGAGAGGTGCGCCACTCTCTCGGCCGTCATGCGCGGACGTGTTCCGCGCATCCACGTCTTTGGCGCGACGGAAAGAAAGCAAGCCGTGGATGCCCGCAACACGTGCGGGCATGACGGCGAGGGAGCACAGCGCAAACTTTGACTCCGCCTCATCCTGAGGAGCGATGCGCAGCATCGCGTCTCGAAGGACGAGGCGGCCACACTCCTGCTCGCGCCTCATGGTTGCTGTCGCGATCCTGACGGATCGCTTTGGGTTCGAGACGGCCGGCCTTCGCGCGACGCGCTTCGGCCCGCCTTCGCGCGACGCGCACTCTCTCAGCCGTCATGCGCGGACGTGTTCCGCGCATCCACGTCTTTGGCGCGACGGAAAGAAAGCAGGACGTGGATGCCGGCATCAGGTGCGGGCATGACGACGCAGAGAGCAGCGTATGCTGCCTCCTAAACCGCCATATTATCGATCAGCCGCGTCTTGCCGATTTTCGCCGCCACCAGCAATCGGATCGGCCCGTCGCCGCGCGACGCGACCGGCGCCAGTGTCTTCGCGTGGCGCGCCTCCAGATAATCGAGCGCGAAGCCGGCATCGGCGATCGCCTTGCGGCCGCTCGCCAGCACCGTGTCGATCGGCTTGCCGGCGCGGATATCGCGCGCGCATTGCTTCAGCGTGCGGTTGAGCACCGGTGCCACCGCGCGATCCTCCGCCGAGAGATAGACGTTCCGCGAGGAGCGGGCGAGGCCGTCGCGCTCGCGCACTGTCGGAATGCCGATCACCTTGACGCCGAGATCGAGATCCTGCGCCATCTGCGTGACGACACGGAGCTGCTGGTAATCCTTCTGGCCGAACAGCGCGAAGTCGGGCCGCACCTGCGTGAACAGCTTGGCGACCACGGTGGCAACGCCGCCGAAGAAGTGCGGACGGTATTTGTCCTCGAGCCCGGCGAGGGCAGCGCCTTCCGGCGCGACGCGCGTGGCGAAGCCCTCCGGATACATGACCTTGGCGGTCGGCGCCCAGACCACGTCCACTTTCAGCGCGTGCAGCGCCGCGACGTCGGCGGAGAAGGTGCGCGGATAGGTGCCGAAGTCCTCATGCGGCGCAAACTGCGTCGGGTTGACGAAGATCGACACCACGACCCGGCGCGCGCGGCGACGCGCCTCGCGCACCAGCTCCAGATGGCCGGCGTGCAGCGCGCCCATGGTCGGGACGAGGGCGATGGTCTGCCGCGTGCGGCGGAACGGATCGAGGGTGCGGCGGAGCACCGGAACGGAGCGGGCGATGGTCGGCGAGGTTGGCATGGTGAATCCGCAAGTCTGAGGTGGCGGACCCTATCAAGGGGCCGCGCCGCCGCAAACCGGCGGATTCATGATTAAAGTGGTGAAAACTTGACCCTTAACCGTGCTTTCGCGGACACTCTGCCGAACAGATGGCTGGCGCGCATGTCGCTCGATTTGACGGATCAATTTAATCAGGATGCGAAGCCGCACTCCGCTCACGTTGTCGTTCTCGGCAACGAGAAGGGCGGCTCGGGTAAATCCACGACCGCGCTGCATATAGCCGTCGCCTTGCTGAAAGCCGGGCAGCGGGTCGCGACCATCGACCTCGACAGCCGCCAGCAGAGCTTCACCCATTACATCGAGAACCGTCGCCACTGGTCCGCCCGCGCCGGCATTCCGCTCGAAGTGCCGACGCATTATTGCGTCGCCCGCGCCGAGAGCGCCTCGGTCGATGCCAACGAGGCGGCGGAGTTCGACGGCTTCTCGCGCGCCATCGCCGCGGTCGAGCAGACTCACGACGTCATCGTTATCGATACGCCCGGCGCCGACACTTATCTGATGCGGCTCGCGCATTCGATGGACGACACGCTGGTGACGCCGGTCAACGACAGCTTCGTCGATTTCGACGTGCTCGGCACGCTCGATCCGACGACCTTCGCGGTGAACGGCGAGAGCCACTATGCCGGCATGGTGCGCGAGGCGCGCCGCCAGCGCCGGCTGGTCGACGGCGCGCTGACCGACTGGATCGTGGTTCGCAACCGGCTCTCGACCTTGTCGTCGCGCAACAAGAAGCTGGTCGGGCAGGGCTTGCTGGAACTGTCGAAGCGTCTCGGCTTCCGTTATGTGGACGGTTTCGCCGAGCGCGTGGTCTATCGCGAGTTTTTCCCGCGCGGTCTTACCGCGCTCGACGAACTCGATCCGGCGGTGCTCGGCGTGCGGCCGAGCCTGTCGCACATCACCGCCCGTGAGGAAGTGCGCACGCTGCTCGCCACCCTCGATCTGCCGCTGTCGGAAAGCGGCCGCCGCCGCGCCGCCGCCCGCAAGGAATGGTACGCGGTGATGGACGAGCCGCTGCAGGTGCACGACATTCTCGCCTGAGCAGGCGGCCGGGACTGACAGATGGTCCCATTGCGCGCCCCCGCGAGGATCGCCACTTTATCGCGATGACGCAGGGCAGATTCTCTTCAAAGGAAAGACGATGAGCGGGGACCGGTCCCGGCCCGCCGTCATGCCGGCGTCGAAGGATGTCGCGGCCTTTCTCGATCGCGCCCATCACGTGGCGCCGGCGGCCGCCCCCGGCACCGGGCGGCTGGTGTTCGCGCTCGACGCCACCATGAGCCGCCAGCCGACCTGGGACAGCGCCTGTGTGTTGCAGGCGGAGATGTTCCAGGAAGCCGCGGCGAGCGGCGGCCTCGCCATCCAGCTCGTTTATTTCCGTGGCCTCGCGGAATGCCGCGCCTCCGGCTTTGTCTCGCAAGCCGACAAGCTCGCGGCGCTGATGCGGCGGATCGATTGCCGCGGCGGCCATACCCAGATCGGTCGCGTGCTGTCGCACACGATCAACGAGCATGCCCGGCAGCGGGTGCAGGCGGTCGTGTTCGTCGGCGATGCGATGGAAGAGAAGGTCGACGATCTTTGCGTCGCGGCCGGCCAGCTCGGATTGCTCGGTGTGCCGCTCTTCCTGTTTCAGGAGGGTGGTGATCCCGTGGCGGAGCAGGCGTTCCGCGAGATGGCGCGCCTGTCGCGCGGCGGCTATAGCCGGTTCGATGCCGGCGCGGCGCGACAATTGGCGGACCTGCTGCGCGCCGTCGCGGCCTATGCGTCGGGCGGCCGCGCGGCGCTCGCCGCCCTGTCGTCGCGGAACAATGACGGTGCGCGGCATCTGCTCGCGCAACTTGGGTAAGGAGCGCCGCGCATGCCGACCCTGATCATCGGCGCGCTGGTGCTCGTCACCGGTCTGTGGCTGCTCGGCAAGCTGTCGCGGGTCGACCCGAAGATCGCGACGCGGGTGGCGAAGGCGAGCGGCGGGATCCTCACACTGTTGCTGGCCGGGTTTCTGTTTCTGCGCGGTGAGATCGGCATCGCCATTCCGGTCGGCGCGTTTGGCCTCGGCATGCTCGGCTGGCTGCCGTTCGGTCCGGCCGGCTTTGGTGCCCGGACGCGCAAGAGCAGCGGCAAGACCTCGCGCGTGCAGTCGTCGTTTCTGGAGATGGAACTGGACCACGACAGCGGCGCGATGCGCGGCCGCTTCGTCAATGGGCGCTATCAGGGCGCGTCGCTCGACAGTCTCGAGGTCAGCGCGCTGCTCGCGACATTGCCGGAGATCGACGACGACAGCCGCGCGTTACTGGCAGCGTATCTTGACCGCCGGGAGCCCCGCTGGCGTGAACACGCGCAGGGTGACGCGGCAGCGGGGCGGGGCGCTGCCAACTCCAGCGGGAAAATGACCGAGCAGGAGGCGTATCAAATTCTGGGCGTGCAGCCGGGGGCGAGCGAAACCGAGATTTCGCGTGCGCATCGCGCGCTGATGAAGAAGCTCCACCCCGATCAGGGGGGGTCGACCTATCTCGCTGCGCGGGTCAACGAGGCCAAAGAAGTGCTTACGCGCCGACATCGCCGATGAACTCCATACACATCATCAGCGGCTCCTGAACGGACGTCCCCCGCTGCATGCTTTTTGTTGTTGTCCGCTTTAGTTGCGGGCGGGCATGCAGACGAATTTACTGGCCTTGATTTCGCGGCAGGCTTTCGCCGCACCGGCTTCGTCGAAGCCGGCGAAGCGCGCGCGATAGAAGGTGCGGCTGCCTTTCTTGACGGTCTCGGTATAGGCCTCGGCGTGCTTGAGCAGCGTCTTCACCGCCGAGCGCACTTCGGACAGGCGCTCCTTGGCTTCCTTCTCGCTCTCGAGCGCGCCGACCTGGATGAACCAGCCGCTGCGCGCCTTGGTGTCGCCCTTGGCATGGGTGGCAGCAGCGACGGCCTCGGCAGGATCAGCCGACGCGACCTGCACCGGCAGAACGCCGAGCACGCCGGGCTTCGCGCCGGGAGGCGGGGGCGGCAGCGCGTCGTTATTGGCTGACGCATCGGCGCTGGCAAACGCGACCGCATGGTTGTTGGTCTTGAGATCGATCGGCTTTTCAAAGCGCGGATCGGGCGAGCTGGTTGTGGTCTTCACCGTGGTGATGCGGGTGCTGCTGCCCGTCGTGACCGGCGTGAGCGACGCGGTCTGCATCGTCGAGCCTTTCACCGCGAGCGTTTTGACGGCGACCGGACGGATCGGTTCCTTGGATCCGACCTCCGGCGCGTAAGCGGTCGCGCGCAACGCGCGTGCCGCATCGGTCTGGACGGGACGGCTGTCCGCGAGACGCGGCGCCGGAGCCTTCGGTTCATCCATGACTTCCGGCTTGGCTTCGCGTTCCGGGCGCACGGAGGGGACGGGAACGCTCTCGGCAGCGGCGAGGCGCGGCGCGGCCGCGTGCGCGTTTTCGACGATGGCCGGCGCGGTCTGCTTGGTCGACGCGAGCATCGTGTACTTGCCGAGCAGGCCTTCCATCTGCGCATCGCGCGCGCGACCGCTGCGGCCGCCGAAGATCGCCGCGACGACGTGACGGCCGGCGCGGCGCACCGAGGTGACGAGGTTGAAGCCCGACGCATTCACGTAGCCGGTCTTGATGCCGTCGACGCCTTCGACGCGGCCGAGCAGCTTGTTGTGATTGCGCAGCGGCCTGCCTTCGTAGACGAAGGTCCGGGTCGAAAAGTAGCGGTAATAGCGCGGGAACCGTTCCTGGATCGCGCGGCCGAGGGTGACCTGATCGCGCGCCGTGGTCCACTGCTCGTCATTCGGCAGGCCCGACGCGTTATGATAGGTGGTGTTCTTCATGCCGAGCGCGCGAGCCTTCTGCGTCATCAGACGCGCGAAGCTCGGCTCGTCACCGCCGAGATTTTCCGCGATCACCACGGCGACGTCGTTCGCCGACTTGGTGACCACAGCCTTGATCGCGGATTCGACGTCGATCGTGTCGCCCGGTGACAGGTTGAGCTTGGACGGCGCTTGCGCCGCCGCGTGCGCGGACACGCGCAACTGCGAGGCGAGGCTGATCTTGCCGGCTTCGAGGCGCTCGAACAGCAGATAGAGCGTCATGATCTTGGTGAGCGAGGCCGGGTGGCGCAGCGCATCGCCATTGGTGTTTTGCAGCACGGCGCCGGTATTGGCGTCGACCACGAGGCTCGAATAGGGGGGCGTATAGGCCCGCGAGGCTTTAGCCTTGGTCGCATGGTGCTTGGCGTGATGAGGCTTGCGCCGGCGCGCTTCCGCCGGATCGCTCGTCAATGCGCTCGCCACCATGATGGTTGTCAGCGCCAAAGCTCCATAGCGGAGCCCGCGGCCCATTCGTGCTCGCAACATGCGTCCCCGTACCCGTTTCAGCGGCTCTACGCCGATGTCGACCATTTCGCTGTCATGAGGAGGAAATGTGACCGCGCGCGCCTTGTCCTGATTAATTAGGCCTAGAGGTTAACGCTGCCGATCCTGCCACAGACCCTGATGCCCGCGCGGGCAACAGAGCCCCTACCGTAGGTCAGACGGGTTTCCGAACTCTTAACTAAGCCTTTCATTTTTCGGAACAATCGGCTCCAAAGTTCCGGTTATTTTGCAACGCAAGATAAATCTTGACTTTATGTTGCGGTGCACTATTTTGACGGTATGCCTAGCCCGGTCGGCTGGAGCGGTTTGCAACAGCCGCCAGATGGCGGAGTCAGGGAGATAACAATGATGAAGTCTTTTGAAGACCTGCAGCAGGTCGGCAAAGAGAACGTCGATCTCGCCGTGAAGTCGTTCGGCGTCGTGTCGTCGAAGGCGCAGGCGATTGCCACGGAAGTCGCGGATTATTCGCGCAAGTCGTTCGAAGAGAGCACCGCTGCTTTCGAAAAGCTGCTCGGCGTCAAGTCGCTCGACAAGGCGATCGAAGTGCAGACGGACTACGCGAAGACCGCCTACGAAGGCTTCGTCTCGCAGGCCAACAAGCTCGGCGCGCTCTATGCCGATCTGGCCAAGGAGACCTACAAGCCGTTCGAAGCGATCGCCGCCAAGGCCAAGTAAGCCGTTGGTTTTGATCGCCTAACGAGAAGTCTCGATCCCGCCTGCGTTTCGCGGCGGATCGTTGCAGAAGCCCGGCTCGCGCCGGGCTTTTTGCTGTTGGGCGGTGGCTGCGACAAAAAAACGTAAGACGGCGCCCGAGCGAGTATTGCTATTGCGAATTAGTTGCAAGAAAGTACCTAAAGAGCCGACCGGGGAACGGTGTCGGTGACGTGAGGGTCCGGGCGGCCCTTGTCGGACTCCTGGGGAATGGCGATGAAGCGTTGGGGTAGTGGGTGGTCGATGCCGGTGGATCAGGGCAAGGTGGGGCTGCGCGGTTGGGCGAAGGCGCCGCGGCTCGTTCGGTCCATGATCAGCAGGCGTGACCACGGAAATTCCGGTGTCACGGCTCTGTCATCCGGCCCGGCCAGGTTCGCGCCGGTCGGGTGGCCCACCATGATGCGGACGTCGTTGCGTTTCCTGGCTTGGTCCGGCTGTGCGCTGCTGACCGCTTCTCAAGCCACGGCAGAGACGCCGGCGCGCTGGGACGGACCCTATCTCGGCGGCCATGTCGGCTACGGCCACGGGACCGTGGCGCCTGTCCTCAGCGGCGCTCCGGCGCCGGCCGGGCAACCGGGGTTCGGCAGTCTCTCGGGTGGTCTGTTCGGCGGTTACAATGTCCAGACCGGCAATGGCGTGGTGCTGGGCGTCGAGGCCGATCTGACATTTCCGGACTCGCAGCCGCACGCGGACGCCATCTGGGCCGGAACAGCGCCGGGCGCTCTTGTCACCGAAACGCTCGGCGGTCTTGGGGGTGTGCGGGCCCGCCTCGGCCGCGCGCAGGACGATTGGCTGGTCTATGTGACCGGCGGTTTCGCGGCGGCGATCAGCCATACCTCGCGCATGTCGGCGCCGGACGCTGACGACAATGTCGCGCGCTCGCATCTGCGGCTCGGGTGGACCGCTGGCGCGGGCGTCGAATACGCCTTTGCCACGCCGTGGTCGCTGCGCGCCGAAGTGCTCTATTCGAATTTCGGTACGCGCGATGTGCAGCCGCCCAGCCGACCTGCCTATGCGTCGCATTTCGATCTCTGGACGGCGCGCCTCGGTCTCGCTTATCGCTTCACCGATCAGCCTGGCCGCGCGACGAAGTCCGCCGGCGCGGCGAATGGACTCGATTGGGAATTGCACGGTCAATCGACCTACATTCTTCAAGGGTATCCCGCGTTCCGTTCGCCTTATTACGGCGCCAACAGCTTTTCTCCGTGGCCGCAGGCGAAAGCGACGTGGACCGGAAGCGTGTTCCTCGGCGTGCGCGTCTGGGACGGCGGCGAGGTCTATTACAATCCCGAACTGCTGCAGGGCTTCGGCTTCAACGGCACGGCGGGGGCGGGCGGTTTCCCCAACGGCGAAGCGCAGAAGTCGGACTTCGCCTATCCGCATTACAACACCTCGCGTCTTTTCCTGCGCCAAACATTCGGATTTGGCGGTGAACAGGAAACGGTCGAGAGCGATTACGGCCAGATGTCCGGCAAGCGCGACGTGTCGCGCCTGAGCATCCAGGTCGGCAAATTCGCGGTGCACGACGTTTTCGACACGAATTCCTATGCCAACGATGCACGCGAGGATTTCCTCAACTGGTCGATCTGGGCGGCGGGCGCGTTCGACTATCCGGCGGATCGCCTCGGACTGACCTATGGCGCGGTGGCGGATTTCAATCAGAAGCACTGGGCGCTGCGCACGGGCTACTTCCTGGTGGGCAACGAACCCAATTCCAGCAATTTCGATATGGCGCTGTTCCGCCGTGGCGGCTACGCGACGGAGTTCGAGCAGCGTTATGCGTTTCTCGGTCAATCAGGCAAGATCAAGCTGATGGGCTGGATGCACAACACATTCTCCGGCCGCTATCGCGATGCGCTCGATCTCGTCGCCGTGACGCCCGGCCTCGACATCAATGATGCGATCGTGCGCGCGCGGCGGGGCAACACCAAGTTCGGCTATGTGGTGAACTGGGAGCACGCGCTGTCGGATACGGTCGGGGTGTTCGGTCGCTGGAGCTGGAACAACGGCCGCAACGAGGTTTCGGCCTTCACGGATATCGATGCCTCGTTGTCGGGCGGCCTGTCGATCAAGGGCGCGGCATGGGGCCGGCCGAACGATACCGTCGGGCTCGGTGGCGCGATCAATGCGCTGTCGCGCGATCATCGCGATTATTTCGCGGCCGGCGGTTACGGGGTTCTGGTCGGCGACGGCCGTCTCAACTACGGCACCGAAAAAATCCTGGAAACTTATTACGCGGTGCGTCTGCTCGAAGGGTTCGTGGCGACGGCCGATTATCAGCTGATCGTCAATCCGGGCTACAACCGCGATCGCGGGCCGGTGTCGGTGTTCTCAATGCGGCTGCGGGCCGAACGCTGACGAATGAATAGAAAAGGCCCGGCAACCGGCCGGGCCTTCTCCAGGGACCGCGCTTGTCCCGGATCGTTAGATCAGTTGGCGATGCGCAGCTTGCTCAACGCCGTACCGATCGACTGGAAGGTCGAGATCAACTGATTGGCGGTCTTGATCTCGGTGAACTTGTCGCTGCCGCTGGCGCAGTTCTGCAGCAGGGTCGAGGTCGGGTCACCGCCGGTGTTGACGTGGATCGTATAGATCGTGATGCCGGCCGCCTTGGCGTTGGCGCAGGTGCCGGCGCCATTCTTCGTGGAGTCGTACATCCGCTTGTCGACGCTGGTCGAGACCTGTGCGCCGTTGCCGTACCACCGGTCCTGCGTATTGAGTCCGTCCGACATCAGAATGATCACGTCCGAGTAGATGTAGTTCGGGTCCTTGGCCGGCGCGGTCAGCGGACCGCCGCCGACGAGCGACTGCCACGCCCAGACCAATCCGATCGGCTGATTGGTGCCGCCGTTCGGCTGCATATCGTCAACCAGGTTGTTGAGTGTGGTCCAGTTATAGGTCAGTCCCTGGATCGCCGCAGGGCAGGCGTCGTATTGCTCCGCTGGATATTTGGATGCCGCGCTCGAAGTCGGCGCATCGACTTTCTGGTCCCAGTTGTTGGAGTCCGGTGAATTAGAGCCGCCACGATCGGTCACGCAACCATTCCAGCGGTTGTGGTTGGTCGCGTTCCACCGCCCGCCGCCATTAACGCAGTCGGATTTCGTATTGTACGAACCCCACCGCGGAGAGGTGGTGCAGCTGCCGTTGTTCTCGTCGAAGTCGGTCCAGTCGATGTAACTCTGGTTGAAGGTGCTGGCGCCGAGATTGACGTCCTTCGCGAACGGCACGATCGACACATAGACGTCGCCATCCTTCGTCGCCGCCGCCTTGAGCTGCGTCAGCAGGTTCTTGGTGGCGGTCTTGAGTGCCGTCATCTTGCCGTCGTCGGCCATGGAGCCGGTGTTGTCGAGGGCGAGCGCAACGCGCAGCTTGTTCATGCCCCACTTGGCCGTGGAGGTCACGGCGATGGGCATAGTGTTGTAGCCCATCAGACCCATGAAATTGGTCGGCACGTTGGCGGTGCCGTTGAGCAGGATCTGCGAGCCGTTGGTGGTCGAATACGAAGCCGTGATGACCACGTTCTTCGCTTCCGGACGATTGAACAATGCGTTGAACGTGGCGGTCGCCTTGGTGCTGATCTGCGCCGCGGTCATCGAGTCCGCGGTCTTCGACAGCATCAGCGCCGTGGCGTCGATGGCCGATTGCATCGCCGCCTTGGTCGAATTGGCGCGGCTGAAATCGACCGCGCTGCCGACGAAGCCGACGATCGGAATGGTCGCCAGCGCGAAGGTGGTGGCGACGTTGCCCGCGTTGGCGCGTTTAAAGTTGCTCCAGGCTGCGATGAGCCGCCGCGCAAGGATCTGCCTGATCATCTGAGTGCCCGCTGACAATTGCCGCTGTTTGCCCGAAGCTCTGTCTGCCTGTCGCGCATGCAGAGCCCGATTACCGATTGCAGCGCAGTCTGAACGGCGGCCATGAAAAGCGGGTAAAATACGCAACGAATGCCAGGTTAAGCTGCGTTCACCATGCGCGTTCCTCGGCGGATGGCTAATGAAATGCCAATGCCGTGCGGACCCATGCCGGCGTCCGCGTTGTGGAAAAGGCGAACTCGCCCGACGCGGGGCGGCTTGCGACGGTTAAATTGATGGCTATCTGAGGGTTCCGGAACCTGAGACCGCGCGGTCTGGAAGTGAAGGCAGGGCGCCTTTATGATGCCCAGGGAAGCCGGCAAAGCTGGACGAGACTGGAACTGTCTCAATCCGGCACGACGAAAGGCCGGATCGAATGTCCGGAACGACGACCGAAAGCGATGATTGGGAAGCGCAGGACGACAGCAGAACAGACGGCCGCCAGCCACGATCCGGTCGGCGGGGTGGTCCCGGCAAGGCGCGACACGCGGCACGCGCCGGTGATGGCGGACGACGACAAGCGCCGCCGCAATGGCGATCCCGGGGCACCGGGAACCGCGGTCATTTCCAAGACGCGGCCGCAGGTCAAGCGGCCGAACCTTTACCGTGTGCTGATCCTCAACGACGATTACACGCCGATGGAATTCGTCGTGCATGTGATCGAGCGGTTTTTCAGCAAGGACCATGAGGCGGCCAACCGCATCATGCTTCATGTGCACAACCACGGGATCGGCGAATGCGGCGTGTATACCTATGAGGTCGCCGAAACCAAAGTGACGCAGGTGATGGACTTTGCCCGCAAACACCAGCATCCTTTGCAATGCGTCATGGAGAAGAAATAGGCGACAGATAGCCGGGGCGAGGGGCGCCGACTTCACGGAAGACAAAAGACTGGACACCGAATGCCGACTTTTTCGCGCAGCCTCGAACAATCCCTGCATCGCGCATTGGCGCTGGCCAATGAGCGCCACCACGAATACGCCACGCTCGAACATCTGCTGCTCGCACTGATCGACGATCAGGATGCGTCGGCGGTGATGCGGGCCTGCAATGTCGATCTCGACAAGCTGCGCCGCAGCCTCGGTTCCTATCTCGAAGCGGAACTGGAAAATCTGGTCACCGACGGCGCCGACGATTCCAAGCCGACGGCCGGATTTCAGCGCGTGATCCAGCGCGCGGTGATCCATGTCCAGTCGTCGGGGCGCGAGGAGGTCACCGGCGCCAATGTGCTGGTCGCGATCTTCGCCGAACGCGAAAGCCACGCCGCCTATTTCCTGCAAGAGCAGGACATGACCCGCTACGACGCTGTGAACTATATAAGCCACGGGATCGCCAAGCGCCCTGGCATGTCGGAAGCGCGCCCCGTGCGCGGCACCGAGGAAGAAAGCGATTCCAAGACCACGGAAGATCCCAAGAAAAAGGGCGATGCCCTCGACGCTTATTGTGTCAACCTCAACAAGAAGGCGCGCGACGGCAAGATCGATCCGCTGATCGGCCGTGATCTGGAGATCAGCCGCACGATCCAGGTGCTGTGCCGCCGGCAGAAGAACAATCCGCTGTTCGTCGGCGATGCCGGCGTCGGCAAGACGGCGATCGCCGAAGGTCTCGCGCGGCGCATCGTGCACGGCGAGGTGCCGGATATCCTCAAGGACAATACGGTGTTTTCGCTCGACATGGGCACGTTGCTTGCGGGTACGCGCTATCGCGGCGACTTCGAGGAGCGGCTGAAGCAGGTGATCAAGGAGATCGAGGCCTATCCGGGCTCGATCCTGTTCATCGACGAAATCCACACCGTGATCGGCGCCGGCGCGACATCGGGCGGCGCGATGGATGCGTCGAATTTGCTGAAGCCGGCGCTGGCGAGCGGTTCGATCCGCTGCATCGGCTCGACCACCTACAAGGAATACCGGCAGCACTTCGAGAAGGACCGCGCGCTGGTGCGCCGGTTCCAGAAGATCGACGTGAAGGAGCCGAGCGTTCCCGACGCGATCGAAATCCTCAAGGGGCTCAAACCGTATTTCGAGGACTACCACAAGCTCAAATACACCAACGATGCGATCAAGGCGGCGGTGGAACTGTCGTCACGCTACATCCATGACCGCAAGCTGCCCGACAAGGCGATCGACGTGATCGACGAGTCCGGCGCGGCGCAGATGCTGGTGCCGGAAAACAAGCGCAAGAAGACGATCGGCCTCAAGGAGATCGAGACGACGATCGCGACCATGGCGCGCATCCCGCCCAAGACCGTGTCGAAGGACGATGCGGTGGTGCTGCAGCATCTCGAACAGACGCTGAAAACCACGGTCTATGGTCAGGACAAGGCGATCGAGTCGCTCGCGGCCTCCATCAAGCTGGCGCGCGCCGGCTTGCGTGAGCCGGAAAAGCCGATCGGCTGCTATCTCTTCTCCGGCCCGACGGGCGTCGGCAAGACCGAGGTCGCCAAGCAGTTGGCGAAGACGTTGGGTGTCGAGCTAATTCGCTTCGACATGTCCGAATATATGGAGCGGCACACGGTGTCGCGCTTGATCGGTGCGCCTCCGGGCTATGTCGGCTTCGATCAGGGCGGCCTGCTCACCGACGGCGTCGACCAACATCCGCACTCGGTGCTGCTGCTCGACGAGATCGAGAAGGCGCATCCGGATCTGTTCAACGTGCTGTTGCAGATCATGGATCACGGCAAGCTCACCGACCACAACGGCAAGCAGGTCGACTTCCGCAACGTCATCCTGATCATGACCACCAACGCCGGCGCGTCCGATCTGTCGAAGGCGGCTTACGGCTTCACCCGCAGCAAGCGGGAAGGCGACGACATCGAGGCGATCAACCGGCTGTTCGCGCCGGAGTTCCGCAACCGGCTCGATGCGATCGTCACTTTCGCGCACCTCTCGCCGGTGATCATCGCGCAGGTGGTCGAGAAGTTCGTGCTGCAGCTCGAGGCGCAACTGGCCGACCGCGGCGTCACCATCGCGCTGTCGGACGAAGCCTCGCGCTGGCTGATCGCCAATGGCTACGATGAGTTGATGGGCGCGCGGCCGATGGCCCGCGTGATCCAGGAGTACATCAAGAAGCCGCTGGCGGAAGAGGTGCTGTTCGGCCGGTTGAAATCGGGCGGACACGTCCGCGTCGTCCTGATCAAGGACGAGGAGGGGCGCGAGAAGCTCGGCTTCGAATATCTCGACGGGCCGGTTAAGCCGAAACCGGACAAACTGCCGGAGCCGGGCGCCGGACCGGGCATCAAGGCCAAGCGCCGCAGCGCGCCGCGCCGCAAGCCCAAAGGCGACAATAAGGGCGGCGGGGACGGCGATCCGCCGCGCGGCTCGGTGCCGAAAGTGCCCCTGGTCAAAGCCTAGGGGGGCCGCTGCTGAAATCCGAGGGCGTCCGGAGCTTCCGGGCGCCCTCACTGTTTGGGGCGGCATCTGCCTCTGCCTTTTTGCGCCACCCTCATGCGGCGGCCCGCAGTTGCGCCGGGAAAGCCGGCATGGGAGCAACGGCGCATGGCGGTGCTTCCTTCTTCCGAGGCCGGGACGGCGGCGACCATTCTGGCCGGGGTCCGGCAGGCGTGGTCGTCGGTCTTCGTCTTCGTCCTGTTCGCAACATATGTCGGCGTCGGCGCGCTGGCGCACGATTATGGGTTCTCGTTTGTCTGGCTCTGCCTCTCGACCCTGCTTGTCTGGGCGGCGCCTGCGCAGGTGATCCTGATCGCCTTGTTGGGGACGGGGGCGGCTCTGGTCGAAGTCGCCATTGCCGTCACGCTCACGGCTGTTCGGCTGTTGCCCATGGTCGTGTCGCTCTTGCCGTTGATGCGCACGAAAGAGACACCGACATTTCGTCTGCTGCTGCCGTCGCATTTCACCGCGATCAGCATGTGGGTCGAATGCCTGCGGCTGCTGCCGTCGATCCCCGTCGAACAGCGTATTCCCTATGCCAACGGCATGTCGTTCGGCTTCGTGTCATCCGCGATGATCGGTGGCGCGGTCGGCTTCTATCTGACCGGGGGAGTGCCGGCGGTGCTGGCGGCCGCGTTGCTGTTCATCACGCCGCTGTCGTTCATGATCTCGGTTTTGCGCAACAGCCGGGAAATATTCGAGAAGCTCGCTTTCGTGCTGGGACTGGTGATCGGACCGGTGCTTGCCTATCAGGCGGTCGAACTGGATTTGATGTGGACCGGGATCATCGGCGGGCTTCTCGCTTACGGCTTTGACCGCTTGCGCCGGGCGAGGACGGTGGCATGACGCCGGCTGATTTCGCGCCTTATCTGGCCCTCGTGGTGGTCGGCTACCTGCCGAACGAAGTGTGGCGCATGATGGGGTTGGTCCTCGTCCGCGGGTTGCGCGACGACTCGGAGGTGATCCTGCTGGCGCGAGCGATCGCGACCGCGATCCTCGCCGGCGTTGTGGCGAAGCTGATCTTCTTCCCGAGCGGTGCCTTGGCTGCGATCCCGCTCGAGGTCCGGGTCGGGTCCGCGCTTGGCGGATTCTTCGCCTTTATCGCGATCCGGCGCTCGATGCTGGCCGGCGTGCTGGTCGGCGAGGCCCTGCTGATCCTCGGTGGTCTCTATTTTCACTAACCCATCCGGCCTCGACGCGCGGGCCGGTGCTCCCCATATATTTGCTCATGACCAAGACCCCGCACGAGGTGGCGATCCGCAGCCGGGAGGCGCTCGACCGGCGCAAAACCGCGCGCGCCTTCACGCGCGAGACCTTCTCGCTGCCGCGGCAGGAAGCGCGCGCCAAAGCCCGCGACATCCTCAAGCGCTATCCGGTGGCGGGCTACGGCACCGTGATCGAAAGTTGGGCGGTGCGGCCGGGCGACATCATCGAATTCACGATCCGGCGGCTGCCGACCGCTGATTGATGGCACGGCTCATCAAAGCGGAGATCGTCGAGATAGAAAACGGCGAGCGCATGCTGGTCCGCCACTATGCCGATGGCCGGATCGAGCGGCTGCCGGTCGCGCCGAAGCCGAAGCCGACGCGCCGGCACATCCTGAGAATCCGCAAGCTGCGCCCGCGCGCGCCGGTCAGAAAGCCGGACGTCTAGCGCAGCGCGGCGGCCAATTTCGTCGCTTGCGCCGCCAGCACTTCGGGTTTTTCCTTCTCGCTTGCCGGCGGTTTCATCGGCACGCCGGCCTTACGCGGGATGACATGGACGTGGAGGTGGAACACCACCTGTCCGCCGGCGCTTTCGTTGAACTGCTGCACGGTGATGCCGTCGGCCTCGAACACCGACATTGCCGCCCTGGCGATCTTCTGCGCGGTGACATGCACGGCGGCGAGATCGTCGGGCTTCACGTCGAGCAGATTGCGCGCCGGCGCCTTCGGCAGGATCAGCGTATGCCCCGGCGCGCGAGGCATGATGTCGAGGAAGGCGAGGGTCTTATCGTCCTCGTAGACCTTGTGGCAGGGCAATTCGCCGCGCAGGATCTTCGCGAAGATATTGTTCTGGTCGTAGTCCGGCATCGGCGTCACTCCTCCTCGGCAGCCTGACGTAAATCCTTGCGGAACGGGGCGGCGGCCGCAAGCTCTTCGCCCGCCGCCTCCACATAGGCGCGCTCGCGCTCCAGATAATCGGCGACGGCACGGCGCAGGCCGGGATGGGCGATGTAGTGCGCCGAATAGGTGGTGCTGGGCAGATAGCCGCGCGCCAGCTTGTGCTCGCCCTGCGCGCCGGCCTCGACCCGCCGCAGGCCGGTGTCGATGGCGTGCTCGATCGCCTGGTAATAGCAGACCTCGAAATGCAGGAACGGGTGGTGCTCGATCGCGCCCCAGTTGCGGCCGTAGAGCGTATCGCGGCCGATGAAGTTGATGGCCCCGGCGATCCAGCGTCCGGCCCGCCGTGCCATCACCAGCAGGATGCGATCCGCCATCCGCGCGCCGATCAGCGAGAAGAACTCGCGGGTGAGGTAGGGTCGGCCCCATTTGCGTGAGCCGGTCTCCAGGTAGAACGCGAAGAAGGCGTCCCAGATGTCCTCGGTCAGGTCGGCGCCTGTGAGGCGATGGATGGTGACACCCTCCGCCAGCGCGTCGCGCCGCTCGCGGCGGATCGCCTTACGCTTGCGGGACGAAAGCGCCGCGAGGAAATCCTCGAAGGCCGCATAGCCGGCGTTCTTCCAGTGGAACTGCTGGTCGGTGCGCTGGAGGAAGCCCTTGTCGCCTAGCATCCGCCACTCGGGTTCGGTCAGGAAGGTGAGGTGCGCGGAGGAGAGGCCGTGGCGGCGGGTCAGCTCCGCGAGCGCATCGCCAAGCGCGGACGCGACCGCCTCCTGCTGCGGCCCCGGACGCGCCAGCAGCCGCGGCCCGGTCACCGGCGTGAACGGGACCGCCACCTGGAGCTTGGGATAGTAATTCCCGCCGGCCTGTTCGTAGGCATCGGCCCAGCCCTGGTCGAAGACGTATTCGCCGCGCGAATGGGCCTTCAGATAGGTCGGCGCGACCCCGATGATGCCGTCGTCGTCGGTCTCGGCAACCAGATGGCGAGGCACCCAGCCGGTACGGCCGCCGACCGATTTCGACTGTTCAAGACTTGAGAGAAAATCATGCGAAATAAATGGGTTATCAGGAAATTCTCGTGTCGATAATGATGGGGATGACGGCTGAAGCTCAGGTGAAACTTTAGGTTTTTTGGCATTCGCCGGCACTCTGCTGGCACCAGCACAGGCATCCCAGGCCGTGGCGTCGATCTCGTCGAGGCCGGCGATGGTGCGGATGGTCAGTGGCGGAGAGGTCATCGATGACAAGAACCGTGGCGCGGCTTTATGGCCGAATTCCTTCGAAGATAGCCTGATCGGCATAGCGCCGGGCGCGCGTCAGGTCGGCGCTGCTGCGAACCGTCCAGGTGAGCACGGGACAGCCGATCAAACGTGCCAGGATGGTGGCGGGCGCCGGCAGGTCCTTCACTCCATAGGCGACGAATTGCGGCCGGCTCCACGGCGCATGCAGGAGCAGGCCCAGCGCCAGCGGATACCCGGGCGGCTTGCCCGGCGCTTCATCGAAATGCCGTTGCGCGACGATCCCGCGCGGCAAGGAAGGAGCGAGGCTGCGCAGCGCGTGGACGAGGCTCGGATCGAATGACATGGCCGCGACCGGGCCGGCATAGGCGGCGAGCACCGCGGCCGTGCGTTGCGCCACCCGCAGGTCGCCGTCGAACCGGCTCTTGAGTTCCAGCACCAGCGGGACGCGGCCGGCGACGAGCCGGCACAACTCGCTCAGGGTGATCATCCGGTCCGCTGTCGCCTTGAACGCGACGGCCTTCAGCGCCGCCGCGGTCTGCGATGCGAGCGTGGCGGTGCCTTCGGTCAGACGCCTCAGATCGTCGTCGTGAAAGACCATCGCCTCGCCGTCGGCGGTGATCTGGAGATCGACCTCGATGCCGTAGTTCGCGGCGATGGCGGCGCGCACGGCGGAGGGGGTGTTTTCGATGATGCCCGCCGCCGCGTCGTGCAGTCCGCGATGCGCGATCGGCCGCGCGGTCAGCCACTTCGCGAACGGTGCGGACGCGGCGCCGCGCATCGCGGTCAGCCGACCTCGAAGAAGCCTTCGACCTCGACTGCGGCATCTATCGGCAGCGCGGCGACACCGATGGTGCTGCGTGCGTGACGCCCGCGATCGGCGAACACCTCAACCATGAGGTCGGACGCGCCGTTCATGACCTTCGCGGCATCGGTGAAGCCGGCCGCGCTGTTGATGAAACCGCCAAGCCTCACCACGCGCACGACCTTGTCGAGATCGCCGAGCGCGGCCTTGACATGCGCGAGCAGATTGATGCCGCACAGGCGCGCGGCGCGCTGTCCGGCCTCGATCGACACTTCGGCGCCGAGGCGGCCTTTGGCGATCAAATTGCCGTCCTCATCGACACAGAGCTGGCCGGAGACGACCAGCACCTGGCCGGTGCGCACGAACGGCACATAATTGGCGACCGGGGGGCGCGGTTCCGGCAGGGTGATGCCGAGTTCTGCCAACCGTTTTTCGACGACACCCGCCATAACCTTCTCCTCGTTCGAGCTGTTCGGTCCCGGTTCGGAACCGGACCATGGTTCTTCGCGCATCGCCGCCGCCGGTGCAAGACCGATACAGGATCGGCGACCCGTGCGGTTGCGGCTGCCTGCCGCGATGTCTATTTTCAACGGGGGCGTTGTGGAGAATCGGCCTTGAAGATGACCAGCCGCGCAGCGACGGCCGTTGCACTGTCTTTCGTGACTTCCATTGCTGTCCTGTCCGCGTCTGCCGCGCCGACCACGCCCGGGACACCACCCAGGGATGTCGATTTCGCGCCGCATCGCGCGGTTTATGATCTGCGGTTGCAAAAGACCCGCGGCAGCCGGCAGCTCGAGGCCGTGCGCGGGCGCATCCTCTATGATTTTTCCGGCAGCGCCTGTCAGGGTTATGCGCTGCAGTTTCGCCAGGTGTCGGAGCTTGATTCCGGCGAGGGCAAGAACGCATTGACCGATTTGCGCACCACGACGTGGGAAGACGGCGATGCGCGGGTGTTCCGCTTCAATTCCGAAAACCGGATGAACGACCGCACAGTGGAAACCGTGTCGGGCACGGCCGAGCGCAATGCCAAGTCTGTGGATGTCACGCTGCGCAAGCCGAAATCCGGCACATTCCATGTGCCGAAAACGGCGGTGTTCCCCACCGAGCATATGCGGCGGATAGTGCAGGCTGCGCGCGCCGGACAAACGCTGTTGGAAGTACCGGCCTATGACGGCTCCGAGACCGGCAAGAAGATCTACAACACGCTCACGGTGATCGGCCGGGAAATTCCGCCGGACGCGAGCAAGCTCGACGACGCGAGCGGCAAGCAGTCCGAGCTTGCGACGATGCGCCGCTGGCCCGTCACCATCAGCTATTTCGACGCCGGAAAATCGGATCGCACCGGCGAGCAGATTCCGGTCTACACGCTGCAGTTCGAACTGTTCGACAACGGCATCTCGCGCGCGCTGGTGCTCGACTATCAGGACTTCGTCATCGCCGGCGAATTGACCTCGCTCGATCTGCGCAAGGAAAAGCCCTGCAAGTAGGACTTACTCTTCGTCGAGCGACAGACCCTTCACCACCGCGTTGCGGCCGAATTTGGCGCGCAGGCGATCGACCGCACTTTCGGCATCGGCGCTGCGCCGGTTGAGAAGATCGGCGAGGTCGTCGCCCGCCGCTTCAGACAGCTGGCTCAGGCCGATCCCGAGCAGCCGGAATTTGGTGCCGGTGGCTTCCGCCTCCAGCAAGTCGCGGCCGGCGGCAAAAATCAGATTGGCCATCTGCGTCGGATGGCTCAGCGCGCGTGCGCGCGTGCGGATCCTGAAGTCGGCGCTCTTGAGCTTCAGCGTCACCGTCGTGCCGGCGAGTCCTTGCGCTTTCAGGCGCGTGGAGACGCGCTCGCACTGCTGCCAGAGGATGCGCTCGAGCGGGCGGAATTCGCCGATATCGTGGTCGAACGTGGTCTCCGACGAGACGCTCTTGGTCTCGCGCTCCGGCTCGACCTTGCGGTCGTCGAGGCCGAAGGCGAGCCGCGCAAGCCTCAGGCCTTCCTCGCCGTAATGCCGCATGAGATCGGTACGATCGGCGCGTTGCAGGTCGGCTATGGTCTTGTATCCGGCAGCCTGCAGGCGCTCCGCCGTGACCTTGCCGACGCCGTAGATGAAGCCGACCGGCTTCGGCGCCAGAAAGCCCGGCGCCTCCGCGGCGCTCAGCGCCGCGAAGCCGCGCGGCTTGTCGAGATCGGAGGCGATCTTCGCCAGAAACTTGTTCGGCGCGAGCCCGATCGAGATGGTGATGCGATGGCGCTTTTCCACGTCCTTGGCGAAGCGGGCGAGTACCTTGGCAATGCTCAAACCATGCAGACGCGCCGTCCCGGCGAGGTCGAGAAATGCTTCGTCGATCGACAGCGGCTCCACCTGCGGCGTGAGGTCGAGCATCATCCGCCGGATATCGCGGCCGACCGAGACATATTTCGCCATGTCCGGCTTGACGACGACGAGATGCGGGCAACGCCGCTTCGCCTCGAACATCGGCATGGCCGAGCGGATGCCGTAAGTGCGGGCGACGTAACAGGCGGCGGCGACAACGCCGCGCGTACTGCCGCCGACCGCGACCGGCTTGTCGACGAGATCGGGGTTATCGCGCTTCTCGATGGTGGCGTAGAACGCATCGCAGTCCACATGGGCGATGCTGAGGTCGTCGAGCGCGGGATGACGCAGCAGACGGGGGGATTTGCAGGCCTGACAGCGCGGCGTTCCGTCGGGAGCGTCGGTCAGGCAGTCGCGGCAAAATCCCGTCGTGCTCATGGGGAATGAGGGGCCCTGTCTCTAGGACCAGTTGGTGTGAACGCCGCCGAGCGCCTGAACCGCGATCATGACGGTCTCCGGCGGCAGTTCCGCATGCTTGGCGAAGTCGAGCAGCAACGGCTCGTTTCCGGCGATGTAGTCCAGCACGCCGGCAAGGAACTGCGGGTCGCGGGCGGCATCCCGAATCGCGGACGGACCGATGCCGGTCGCGGCGAGGAAGCCACCGAGCCGCTCGCCATCTCCGGCAATGAAGCTAAGAGCTTGAATCGCCACGTGTTCTGCCGCTTCACGGCCGCCGAGTGCAGGGGTTTTTCGGGGCAAATCTTTGCCTTTCCGTAATAGTTGGTGACTACCGTGCATCATGCCCGATCGGACAGTGCCAGGCGACGGGGCCGGCATTTTGTGACCGCACAAGGGCAACAAGAATGAGGGGCCGCGGATGGCCAAGACGGTCCTGATCGTCGAGGACAACGAACTGAATATGAAGCTCTTCCATGATCTCCTGGAAGCGCATGGCTATCACACGGTCGGCACCCGCAACGGGATCGAGGCGCTGTCGCTGGCGCGCGAGCACAAGCCGAACCTGATCCTGATGGACATTCAGTTGCCGGAGGTCTCCGGCCTCGAAGTCACCAAGTGGCTCAAGGACGATCCCGAGCTCAAGCATATTCCGGTGATCGCCGTCACCGCCTTCGCGATGAAGGGGGACGAAGAACGCATCCGCCAGGGCGGCTGCGAGGCCTATCTGTCGAAGCCGATCTCGGTCGGCAAATTCATTGAGACCGTCCGTCAATTCCTCGGTAATGCGTGAACACCCATGACTGCCCGTATTCTCGTCGTCGATGATATTCCGGCCAATGTGAAGTTGCTCGAAGCGCGGCTCTCCGCCGAATACTTCGACGTGATGACGGCCATGAACGGGCAGGATGCGCTGGCGATCTGCGAGCGTGCCGAATGCGACATGGTGCTGCTCGACGTGATGATGCCGGACATGGACGGCTTTGAGGTCTGCCGGCGGCTCAAGAGCAATCCGAAGACCCATCACATCCCGGTGGTGATGGTCACGGCGCTCGATCAGGCGTCGGACCGCGTTCGGGGGCTTGAAGCGGGCGCCGACGATTTTCTCACCAAGCCGGTGGGCGAGGTCGCTCTGGTGTCGCGCGTGCGCTCGCTGGCGCGGCTGAAGATGCTGACCGACGAGCTGCGCATGCGCGCGGTGACGTCGCGCGAGATCGGCATCCAGAATCCCGAGCGCGAAGCGATTGCCGAGCAGGGCCGGGGTGCGCGCATTCTGATCGTCGACGACCGGGCTTCCTCCGCAGAGCGTTGCGCGACCCCGCTCGCCACCGAACATACGGTGGAGGTCGAGACCAATCCGAACGAAGCGCTGTTCCGGATTGCCGAAGGCAACTACGAACTGATCATCATGTCGCTCAGCCTGCAGCAACACGACGGTCTGCGCCTGTGCAGCCAGATCCGATCGCTGGAGCGGACGCGACAGATTCCGATCCTTGCAATCGCCGATGGCGAAAACAATGCGCGTCTGGTGCGCGGCCTGGAAATCGGCATCAACGATTACGTGATGCGGCCGATCGACAAGAACGAATTGCTGGCGCGCGCACGCACGCAGATCCGCAAGAAGCGTTATACCGACCGGCTGCGCGACAATGTGCAGACCTCGATCGAGGCGGCGGTCACCGACGGTCTCACTGGCCTCTATAACCGGCGCTATATGGAAACTCATCTCGGCACCCTGGTGGAGCAGGCGGCCCAGCGCGGCAAGCCGCTGACCACGCTGGTGCTCGACATCGACTACTTCAAGTCGGTCAACGACACGCATGGTCATGACGCCGGCGACGATGTGCTGCGCGAATTCGCGCTGCGCATCCGCAAGTCGATCCGCAATATCGATCTCGCGTGCCGTCTTGGCGGCGAGGAATTCGTCATCGTCATGCCCGACACCGATATGACGGTGGCGGCAGCGGTGGCGGAGCGTCTGCGGCGTCGGATCGCCGGCGAGCCGTTCCCGATTCAGCAGGGCACCAAGCTGCTCAACGTCACGCTGTCGATCGGGATTGCCGCGCTGTCCAATCCGGATGACACGGCGGCGACCATTCTCAAACGTGCCGATCTCGCGCTCTATCGCGCCAAGCGCGACGGGCGAAACCGCGTGGTCGCCGACGCGGCCTGATCGCGAAATACGGCGGCGGCATTTGGTGAAAATTGTCGCGAATTTTTCGCCGGGTAAATTCCGTAGTCTCGTCAAGGCCTTTAAACTTTGACTTGTTCCATTAACCGCCAGGCTTAGGTTTCCTCCCAAGTCTGCCGGATGGCGAGGAGCCGCAACCTTCGCCGCTTCGCGGAGACCGACCGGACCGGGAACGGCGTATTGGCCTCCATCTGAAAGCGCCGTTCCCGGCCGGTCCCCTTCAGTCTTCGTGGCGATCAATCCTGAGACGGCAAAAGAACAAAAGAAAAAGGCGCCTTGCGGCGCCTTTCGGATCGTCGTCGCGCGGTCGCGATTACTTGATCTTCGACTCGCGATATTCGACGTGCTTCTTCGCGACCGGGTCGTACTTCTTCTTCACCAGCTTCTCGGTCTGCGTGCGCGAATTCTTCTTGGTCACATAGAAATGACCAGTGTCGGCGCTCGACACTAGCTTGATCTTGAGCGTAACGGCCTTGGCCATAACTGAACCTCTGGACAACCTTCAGGAAAAACGGCGCGGGGCCGCGTCTTTGGCGGGGAACCTAACGTCCGGCGGCCGAATGTCAAGAATTCCCGCAGTGCTGCCCGATCACAGCAGTTCCCGGAAAAACTCCTGATTTTCCATATAGTAATACGGAACGGGCAGGTCGTGATGGAGTCCGTCGGCGATCCGCGCGTCGAGTTCCTCCAGCACGACGCTCGTGATGGTCGGGATATCGAGGGTTTTGGCTTGGGGCAGCGGGATCCAGACCAGTTCGACCAGCTCGGAGTCCGGGCTGACGATGCCGTCGATCCGGTGCGCGACCGCTTCCGCGTCAGCCGTGAAAAACCGGGTGTCGAACCGCTTCGGCCGCTTCGGCGGCGTGATCGCCCGCGCGACGAAGTGAAACTGCGACAGGTCCGGATGGATTCTCGCTGTGGCAAACGGTTGCCATTCTTCATTCGGTACGGACGGCGGCGTATCGCGCTGCTGGCCGAGAAGGAGGCCGGTTTCCTCGCAGGTCTCGCGGATGGTGGCGAGCGCGAAAGCGCGCGCCGCCGGCTCCGTCCCGTCGATGCGCAGGGTGAGCTTGGCTTCCGCGCGCGGATCAAGCTCGCCGACGCTCGGCATCAAGGCGTCGCTCGCTTCGATGCGTCCGCCGGGGAAAACGAATTTGCCCGGCATGAATTTGAGGCCGGCGTGGCGCCGGCCCATCAGTACCTTCGGCTCCGGTCCGGACCGGTCGATCAGGATCAGCGTCGCCGCATCCTTCGGTTCGGAATCCGGGAATGTTTGGTCGCGGGCGACCGTTGTCATTCGCTGCCGCAGCGCTTCTGGATCGATCATGACTGTCCGTGCCGTTTGTTCTTGTGTCGCTTGTTTTTGCCGCGCCGTTTCTCGGCCTTGTGCTTGCGTTCGTGCTTGGCGGCATCGAACCGATGGCTCCGGAACGAACGTCCGGGCGGCGGGGAGCTTTTTCGCCCGTCGGAAACGAGTTCGAACCGCAACGCGCCCGCAACCGGAGCCGCCTCCACCAGTTTTACCGTCACCGGATCGCCGAGGCGATAGGTCTCTCCGCTATGGGAGCCGACCATGGCGTGCGCCGCTTCATTGTAGCGGAAATATTCGTTGCCGATGGTGCGCGCGGGAATGAAGCCGTCGGCGCCGGTCTCGTTGAGCTTGACGAACAGGCCGGCGGCGATGACGCCCGAAATCCGGCCCTCGAAACTGGCGCCGACCTTGTCGGCGAGATGATAGGCGATCAGCCGCTCGGTGGTCTCGCGCTCGGCCAGCATCGCCCGCCGCTCGGCCGCGGAAATGCGCGCGGCAATCTCGGCCAGTGCCGCCTGATCCTGCGATTCCGGCAGGCCGTCGTCGCCGAGTTTCAAGGCGCGGATCAGCGCGCGATGCACGATCAGATCGGCGTAACGGCGGATCGGCGAGGTGAAGTGCGCATAGCGGCGCAGATTGAGGCCGAAGTGCCCGTAGTTCTGCTCCGAATATTCCGCCTGCGCCTGGCTGCGCAGCACGACTTCGCTGACCAGTTGTTGGGAATCCTGACCACGGACACGATGCAGGATGTGGTTGAACACCTGGCTGCGCAAAGCGCCCGCTTTGGCGAACGGGATATCCAGTGTCTTGAGGAATTCGCGCAGCGCATTGACCTTCTCGATGCCCGGCTCGTCGTGGACGCGATAGATCAGCGGCGTGCCGGCGCGTTCAAGGGTTTCCGCGGCACAGACATTGGCGAGGATCATGAACTCCTCGATCAGCCGGTGCGCTTCCAGCCGTTCGGCAGCCACGACACGCGCGACGGTACCGTCGGGATTGAGCACCAGCTTGCGTTCCGGCAGATCGAGATCGAGTGGGGAGCGATGCTCGCGCGCGCGCTTGAGCGCAGCATAGGCCTCGTAGAGCGGTTTCAGCACCGGTTCGAGCAGCGGATCGGTGGTATCGTCGGGACGGCCGTCGATCGCCGCTTGCGCCTGCGCGTAAGCGAGCTTCGCGGCGGAGCGGATCATCACCCGATGGAATCCGTGCGTCTTCTTGCGACCCGACGCATCGATGACGATACGCACCGCGAGGGCCGGGCGATCCTCCTTCGGCCGCAACGAGCACAGGTCATTGGAGATGCGCTCCGGCAGCATCGGCACGACGCGGTCGGGGAAGTAGACCGAATTGCCGCGCACGAGCGCCTCGCGGTCGAGCGCGGAGCCGGGCGTCACGTAAGCGGCGACATCGGCGATGGCGACGGTGAGGACGAAGCCGCCGGTATTGCCGGGATCGGCATCGGATTCGGCGAAGACCGCATCGTCATGATCCTTCGCGTCCGGCGGATCGATGGTGACGATCGGCAGTTTGCGCCAGTCCTCGCGGCCGGCAAGCGTCACGGGCTTCGCCGCGGCGGCTTCCGTCAGCGTATCGGCGCGGAAGTCCTGCGGGATGTTATGAGCATGGATCGCGATCAGGCTGACGGCCTTTTCGCTAGCGAGCGAGCCGAGCCGCTCGACCACGCGCCCCTGCGGCAGGCCGAGCCGCGGCGCGCCAGCGGGCGACACGGCGACAAGATCGCCGTCCTTGGCATCGCCGGTGGCGCCGGGCGGAATGACGATCTCGCGGCCGAGCTGTTTCTTGTCCACCGGCTGCATGCGCCCGCCGCCGTTCGGCAGCGCGCGGAACACGCCGAGCACGCGCTGGCGCGCCTTGTCGATACGGCGAATGACACGGCCGCTGTAGCGTTCCGGATCGTCGGCGTCGCCGCTATCCTCGACGTGCAGCAGCACCCGGTCGCCGATGCCGGCGGCTTCGTGCGAGCGGACACGGTGCGGCACGCGCACGACAATGCGCGGAGCAGGGCCGTTGGCTTCGTCCCATTCGTCCGGTACGGCGATCAGGTCGCTGTCGCGGTCACGCGAGACAATGTCGGCGAAGATCGTCGATGCCAGCGCGCCGGAATGGTGCAGCGTCTTGCCGCGCCGCTCCAGCGTTCCGTCGTCGGAGAGCTCGCGCAGTTGCCGTTTCAGGGCGGCGCGATCGGCATTCTTCAGGCCGAAGGCGCGGGCGACCTCGCCAATGCTGACGGGGCCCTTCTGCGCGGTGACGAACGCGAGCAACTCGTCTCTTGATGGAAGTTCGCCACGGCGGCGGGGTGCGTCGGCGCGCGCCGACGGCGATGCGCGGGACGACCGCTTCGGTGAACGTTTCGGGTGATCCGATTTCGATTTGCGGGGTTTCGGCAAGGGTTTTCAACTCGCGCCGGCGGCTTCAGTGTCGGACCGGTGCCGGCGCGAGAGCCATCATTCCGCCGCCGCCACTTTAGGTGACTTTTTCGCCTTGGCTGTCTTGGCTTTTGCCGTTGCTTTGGCCTTTGCCTTGGGTTTGGTCGCCGTCTTGGCGGCGCTCGTGGCCTTGGCAGGCTTTGCGTCCTCGCCGTCGGGTGCGGTCGGCGGCGATTTCGTTGCCTTGCTCTTCCCCTTGGCGGCACCCTTCGCGGCTTTGCCCTTGCGCGGCGCGTTGCCGAGCTGCGCGGCCCGCGCGTCGAGCAGCACCACGGCCTCCGTCAGCGTCAGCTCTTCCGGGTTCTTGTCGGCCGGGATCGTCGCGTTCACGCCGTTGTTCGACACGTAAGGTCCGAACCGGCCTTTCTTGACCACGACAGGTCCGCCCTTGTCCGGATGCTCGCCGAGCGAACGTCCCGGATCAGCGCCGAAACGCCGGCCCTTCTTCGGATTGGCGATCTTTTCGGCGATCAGCGTCACGGCGCGGTTGAGACCGACGGTCAGCACATCGTCGCCGTCTTCGAGGCTCGCATAGACCTTGCCGTGCTTCACGTAAGGGCCGAACCGGCCGATGCCGGCGACGATCATCTCGCCATCTTCCGGCGAAGCGCCCACGTCGCGCGGCAGCGACAGGAGGCCGAGCGCCTTGTCGAGATCGAGATCGTCGGGCGACACGCTCTTCGGCAGGCCCGCGCGTTTGGGCTTTTCGACGGCCTCGCCCTTCTTGGCGGGCTTCTCCTGCTCGCCGAGCTGGAGATAGGGGCCGAACCGGCCGCTGCGCAGCGTGACGTCGAGGCCGGTTTCCGGGTCCTGGCCCAGCACCTTGGTGCCTTGCACGGCGCCTTCGCTGCCCGGCGTCATCTGCCGGGTGAAGTTGCATTCCGGATAGTTCGAGCAGCCGATGAAGGCGCCGAACCGGCCGACTTTCAGCGACAGCTTGCCGTTACCGCAGTTCGGGCATTGGCGCGGATCGCCACCGTCGGCGCGGGCCGGGAAGATGTGTGGGCCGAGCAGCTCGTTCAGCGCGTCGAGCACCTGCGTGATGCGCAGGTCCTTGATGTCGTTGACCGAGCCGATGAAGCCGTCCCAGAACTCGGTGAGCACCGTGCGCCAGTCGATCTCGCCATTGGAGATCTTGTCGAGCTTTTCCTCGAGCTCGGCCGTGAAATCGTATTCGACATAGCGCGCGAAGAAGCTCTCCAGGAACGCGACGACGACGCGGCCCTTGTCCTCGGGAATGAGCCGCTTCTTGTCGAGGCGGACATAGTCGCGATCCTGCAGCACCTGCAGCACCGAGGCGTAGGTCGACGGCCGGCCGATGCCCAGTTCTTCCATGCGCTTGACCAGCGCGGCTTCGGAGAAGCGCGGTGGCGGTTCGGTGAAGTGCTGCGTGGCGTCGATCGCCTGCTTGGTCAGCTTCTCGTTCTCGGCCATGGCGGGGAGGCGGCGGGACTCGTCGTCCTCGCTCGCCTCGTCCTGACCCTCCTGATAGAGCGTCAGGAAGCCGTCGAACTTCACCACCTGGCCGCTGGCGCGCAGGTCGATGGCACGCTCGCCGGATGCGGTCTTCGCGTTGGCGGCGATATCGACGGTGGTGCGCTCCAGTTCGGCCGCTTCCATCTGGCTCGCGACCGCGCGATTCCAGACCAGCTCATAGAGCCGCGCCTGATCGCGATCGACGTATTTCGCCACTTCGGCTGGCGTGCGCGAGGCGCTGGTCGGACGCACGGCTTCGTGCGCTTCCTGCGCGTTCTTCGACTTGTTCTGATAGACGCGCGGCGACGACGGCACATAATTGCCGCCGTAGTTGCGGCCGATCATGGTGCGGATATCGCTGATCGCCTCCGGCGCCATGTCGATGCCGTCGGTTCGCATATAGGTGATGAGGCCGGTGGTCTCGCCGTCGATCTCCACGCCTTCATAGAGCCGCTGCGCGAGCCGCATCGTCACCGCCGGCGCGAAGCCGAGCTTGCGGCTTGCTTCCTGCTGCATGGTGGACGTCGTGAACGGCGGCGGCGGGTTGCGCCGCGCGGGCTTCGCTTCAACCGCGGTGACGGTGAAGGTCGCCGCTTCGAGCGCGCGCTTGAAGTCTTCCGCCTCGGCGCCGGTACCGATGTCGAGCCGCTGGATCTTCCGACCGTCAGCGCCGACGAGGCGTGCCTCGAACACGTCGCCGCGCGGGG
>JAEWJH010000048.1 GCA_023386635.1 Pseudomonadota bacterium | reverse complement strand
GCGCAGATCGACGCTCCCCATCTGTTGCAGGCTTTCGTTCTGGCCCTTCTGCTCGGCCGGCGCGGTGCCGAAGCCGAGCGCCTGCGGCGCTTCCTCGACCGCCGACGGTTGCGGCGCGCCGAAACCGAGCTGCTGCGGCGCTTCTTCGGCGGCGGGTGTGGCCGGCGCGTTCGACGGCGCATTTCCCGCGCCTTGCGTCCCCATCGCCACCGGGCGCGGCGCTTCCACATCCGGCTGCTGGTGGATGACGACATACCACCACGTCAGCGCGAGCATGCCGACCGTCAGCGTCAGCGGCACCAGCGCATAGCCGAGATTGTGCACCAGCATGCCGTAGCTGACGCGGGTGCCGCCGGCGGTGATGCGCAGCGCCCGGCCCGGCGCGGCGACCGCCCACAGCAACGCGGGAAACAGTTTCGGCGTATAGCGCTGCTGCAGTTCCGCGATCCACGGCCGCACCGGGACCACCTGCGCGGACGGCGGCAGTTGCGGCGCGATGCGCGGATTGATGAGCGCCCAGCCGATAATGTAGACGAGATAGAGGAACGACAGGAAGAAGCTCGGAAACATCGCCGCGGCGTAGAGCTTCACCACCGACTGTCCCGCCACCGCCGCATAGACGATGATCATCACCGACGGCGGAATGAGGATGCCGAGCGTGCCGCCAGCGGTGATGACACCGGCCGCGAGCCGCGTGTCGTAGCCGGCTTTCAGCATCGGGTTGAAGGCGATGACGCCCATCAGCACGACGACGGCGCCGACCAGACCCGACGCGATGCCCCAGAACGTGCACACGATCAGCGAAGCGACCGCGAGCGAGGCCGGCATGCGGCGGAACGCGAGCTGGATCGCGTGGAACATTTTGTCGACCAGCGCGCCGCGCTCCATCACATATCCCATCAGCACGAACAGCGGGATCGAGATGAGGACGTCGTTGGTCATCGCGCCGTAGGTGCGCTGGACCATCAGGTCGAAGACACGGTTATGGGTCCAGGCTTCGCCCGGCACGTAGAAGGCGATGAAGCCGAAGATGATGCCGAGGCCCATCAGCGTGAACGCCGTGGCGAAACCCATCATGATCACGACCACGATGAGCACGAGCATCAACAGCCCGAGTGCGGGTTCGCTGATCATCATAGCTGCGTATTCCCGCCCATGCCGCGCTGGCGCGCTTCCTCATCGATCTTTTGCGCCTTCTCGATGGCGATGCGGCGCGATTCCTCGTCGACGAATTCGCTGTTCGCGAGCTGCTCGCCGATCACGTCGGTCTCGGCGACGTCCGCGAGACGCTCGGGCCAGTAGCCGTCGCGGATGCACATGATGCAGCGGACGATCTCGGCGAGGCCCTGCAGCATCACCAGCGCGCCGGCGATCGGGATCACGGTCTTGAAGTGGTAGACCGGCGGGCCGTCGGCGGTGACGTTGGAGTGCTCGGCGATCCGCCAGGAATCCGCGGCGTAGTCGGCGCCGGCATAGATCAGCGCGGCGATGCCGGGAATGAAGAACACGAAATACAAAACGAGATCGAGCGAGGCCTGCGTGCGCGGCCGCATCGACGAATACAGGAAGTCGCCGCGCACATGCGCGTTCTGCGCCAGCGTGTAGGCGCCGCCGAGCATGAACGACGTGCCGTACAGCATGTTGGTGGCGTCGAAGATCCACGACGTCGGCATGTTCATGATGTAGCGCTTGAACACTTCGACGCAGACGACCAGCATCAGCAGCAGGATGAGCCAGGCCGACGCCTTGCCGGCCCAGGTGCTGATCTGATCGACGGTGCGCAGGAACCGCTGACCGTTCATCGGGTGATGCTCATAAGACGGGGGCTCGCCAGACAGCTTTGCGGCAAGAAGCAGCTTCGCGGCAGCAGACACCTCCGCTCGCCCGGCCGATCGCCGCGATGATCGTCGTCGCAATCATGCAGTGAAGAGACGACGACGCCATCCGGAGCAGTCCGGATGGCGCCATATTGTCGTTCGGACTACAGCTTCGCCGCCGCGCCGTTCGGGCCGAAATAGTGGGCATAGGCCATCCGGCGGTTGACCACCGTATCCTGCTCCCACTGCACGGCGCGCTTGGCGAAGGCGAGCTGCGACTGGAGAATTTCCTTGAACAGCGGATTCTCCGACGCCTTTTTCTTGGCAACGCTGTCGTAGATGTCGAGCTGCCGCTGCAGGATCGAGTCCGGCGTCTTGTAGAACTTCACGTTATGCTTGGTCTGCATATCGATGTAGTCCTTCGAGTACCGGTCGATCGCCTTCACCGACATGTCATGGCTCGCCGCTTCGGCGGCGTTGTCGATGATCGCCCGCATCTTCTCCGGCAGCGCGTTGTACTTGTCCTTGTTGAACATGATCTCGAACTGCTCGGCGTTCTGGTGATAGCTCTGCAGCATGCAGACCTTGGACACGTCGGCGAAGCCGAGCGCGAGGTCCGACGAGGCGTTGTTGAATTCCGCCGCGTCGAGCAGGCCGCGGTCCATCGCCGCGACGATTTCACCGCCCGGCAGCGCGTTCACCGCGGCGCCGAGGCCCTGGAATACGTCGATGGAGATGCCGACGGTGCGGAACTTGAGGCCCTTGAAATCGTCGGCCTTGGTCACCGGCTTCTTGAACCAGCCGAGCGGCTGGGTCGGCATCGGGCCGTAGCAGTACGACACGACGTTGGCGCCGATCGAGGCGTAGAGCTTCTCGAGCAACTGCTTGCCGCCGCCGTATTTGTGCCAGGACAGCAGCATGTTGGCATCCATGCCGAACGCCGGACCGGAGCCCCACAGCGCGAGCGCCGTCTGCTTGCCGTAGTGATAGACGAGCACGCCGTGGCCGCCGTCGAGGGTGCCCTTCGACACCGCTTCGAGCAGGCCGAACGCCGGCACCACCGCGCCCGCGGGCAGCACTTCGATCTTCAGCTCGCCGCCGGTCATGTCGTTGACCTTCTTGGCGTAATCGAGCGCGTATTCGTGGAAGATGTCCTTGGACGGCCAGGTGCTCTGCCAGCGCATGCTGATCGGCCCCTGGGCCGAAACGACGCTCGGAGCGCCGATCGCGGCTACACCGACGGCCGCACCGCCGAGGAACTTGCGGCGGGTCGCAGACACACTTTTCCTGTCAGCTTGAATCATTGTCGCCCTCCCATGAGATCGCCGCCTGTTTCGGTCGGCTTAATCGTTCGACGATTTCGATCGTTCTATCGCAAATTGTTGTCGGTTCTCGGACTTTAGTCAATCACGCCGGTACCGACCCACCGGCTTTCATCGGGAAAAGCCGGATGGGACCGGTTGGGCAGCGCAACAGGCGACCCGCGCGATTAAACACCGGCCGCGGCGATTCATTCCGCGGGCGAGCCGGAACCCAAAGGAAAAGGCCGGCAAGCCGGCCTTTCCACCCTGCATAAGTTTCGGCGCCTTCGCTCATTCTTGTCGTTTGAGCATGATCCTGTCCGAAACCGGTTCCCGCTTTTCGGGACCATGTTCTACTGCACGATCATCCCGGTGAAGATATAGGCCTGCGCCATCACGAAGATGCCGACCAGACAGGCCAGCGCGATCGAATGCCAGAACACGAATCGCAGGATCGTGCCTTCGTGGCCGAACCAGTTGGTCGCGGTGGAGGCGACCACGATGGACTGGGCATCGATCATCTTGCCCATGACGCCGCCGGACGAGTTCGCCGCGCTCATCAGGATCGGCGACAGGCCGAGCTGCTCGGAGGTGATCTTCTGCAGGTTGCCGAACAGTACGTTGGAGGCCGTGTCGGACCCGGTCAGCGCCACGCCCAGCCAGCCGAGCAAGGTACCGAAGAACGGGTAGAGCACCCCGGTCCCGGCAAACGCCAGGCCGAGCGTCGCGTCGATGCCCGACAGCCGCGTCAGCGTGCCGATCGCCAGCATTGCCGAGATGGTGATCAGCGAATAGGCGCAGACCTTGATGGTCTTTCCGTATTCAGCGACGATCTTGCCCGGCGAGAAGCCCATGATGACGCCGGAGATGATCGCGGCGATCAGCATGCCGGAGCCGGTGTAAGTGAGCCAGGTGAAGGAAAACACCGCGCCCTCCGGCGTCGGCTTGGCCGCCACCGGCGCCACCTTGTTGATCATGTTGTGCAGGTCCGGCACCGCATAGTTCCAGGTGGCCCACGGATTGACGTGGCCCTTGAACCAGTTGGTGCCCCACAACAGCAGGATCACGCAGACGATGATCCACGGCGTCAGCGACATCCAGACCTCGCCGCGCGAGGGCATCCGCGCCGCCGCGGCGGGCGCCGGACGGCCGACAGCGGAATCGTCCTTCACCCTGAGCGCCGCCGAGGTCCAGATCGCCTTCGGCTGCCAGATTTTGAGAAAGCCGATCAGGCAGGCCATCGAGATCAGCGACGCGCCGATGTCGACGATCCACGGATTGACGAAGTTCGAGATCAGATATTGCGGGATCGCGAACGACACGCCGGTGACGAGGATCGCCGGCCAGATGGCGAGCGCACCGCGCCAGCCGGCAAACACCACGATCAGCCACAGCGGCACGATCAGCGAGAAGAACGGCAGTTGCCGTCCGACCATGGCGCCGAGCAGGAACGGATCGATACCGGTGACGCTCGACAGGCCGGCGATCGGCGTGCCGAGCGCGCCGTAAGCGACCGGCGCCGTATTCGCAATCAGCGAGAGGCCCGACGCAGCGAGCGGCGAGAAGCCGAGCCCGATCAGGATCGCGCCGGTCACGGCGACCGGCGTGCCGAAGCCGGATGCGCCTTCGAAGAACGCGCCGAAGCAGAACGCGATCAGCAGCAACTGGATGCGGCGGTCATTGCTGACGCTGCCGATGGTTTGCTGCAACGTCTCGAACGCGCCCTTCTCCACCGTCAGCCGGTAGAGGAAGATGACGTTGAGCACGATCCAGCCGATCGGGAAGAAGCCGGTGACGGCGCCGAGCACGGTCGAGCGGATCGACATGCCGGCCGGCATCGTGAAGATGAAGATCGCCACCAGATTGGCGACGATCAAAGCGATGATGGCGGCGATATGCGCCTTCACCTTGTTGGACGCGATCAACACCAGCAGCGTGACGACCGGCAGCGCGGCCGCGATCGTCGACAGGACAGCGTTTCCGAATGGATTGTAGACCTGATTCCACATCTGCGTGTTCCTTGGGCGTTTCCCCTGGGATTCCCCGTGGTCGCTGACGTCATCGCCACAAGAGCACAGCATGGGCGCGGATCGCGCAGCGGCCTTGTTGTCCCCGCGCGGCTTACCGGATTGTCATTTGGCGGCCGCGCGGCCGGGGGATAAGAAGTCACTCACCGGGGGCCGACAAGAGTGCCGCAAAGCGTCAACGGCGCCGCGCGGCCGGAATTTATCGAGATTTTAGAAGCGCCTGCATTTCGCTGTCAGCAGAAAGTCGATATCAGCAACTCTCCACCGACTTTCGTTGCGCTCTGCACCATCCGGAGTTCCCCTTGCGCGGATTGCTGTCCACACTCGCCATCATCTGGCGGATCGCGGCGCCCTATTTCCGCTCCGAGGACCGATGGGCCGGGCGCATCCTGCTCGGGGCGCTGATCGCCATCGAGCTGGGCGTCGTCGCGCTGACCGTGCTGGTGAACCGCTGGAATAATGGCTTCTACAACGCGCTGCAGGATCGCGACTGGGCGGTGTTCGTCAGCCAGCTCGGCTATTTCTGCGTGCTCGCCGCCTGCTACATCGTGCTCAAGGTCTACCAGCTCTATCTCAATCAGTGGCTGCAGATCCGCTGGCGCACCTTCATGACGCGGCGCTATCTCGACACCTGGCTGGCGAGCGGCAGCCACTACCGCATGCAATTGATCGGCGACGCCGCCGATAACCCGGACCAGCGCATCGCCGAGGACCTGCGGCTGTTCGCCGATCGGGCGCTGCGGATCGGACTCGCGTTTCTCAACTCGGTCGTGACGATTTTCTCGTTCGTGGTGATCCTGTGGGGCCTGTCGGAAGCGGCGCCGCTGCATCTGTTCGGCATGTCGTGGAGCATTCCCGGCTATCTGATCTGGGCGGCGCTGATCTATTCGGTGTTCGGCACCCTGTTCGCGCATCTGATCGGCCGGCCGCTGATCCGCCTCGCCTTCCTGCAACAGCGCTACGAAGCGGACTTCCGCTTCAATCTGGTGCGCACGCGCGAGCACGGCGAGCAGATCGCGCTCTTGCGCGGCGAGGCGGCCGAGTCGGGGCGGCTGATGGACCGGTTCGGCAACGTGGTGAGCAACTGGCGCGCGATCATGTCGCGGCAGAAACAACTGACGTTCTTTGGCGCCGGCTTCGACCAGGCGGCCGTGGTGTTTCCCTACATCATGGTAGCGCCCGCTTATTTCGCCGGCACGGTGCAGCTCGGCATCGTCATGCAGACGGCGTCCGCGTTCAGCTATGTGCAGCAGGCGATGTCGTTCTTCGTCGGGGCCTATGCCGATATCGCGGACTGGAAATCGGTGATCGATCGTCTGTCCGGATTCGAGCAGGCGACCGCTGCGGCGCAAGCGAAAGCACCCCCGCCCCCGGCGAGCGACGCATCCCGTATCGCCCTTAATGAGGTGACGCTGTCGCTGCCGGACGGCCGCATGCTGCTCGGCGTTCCGAACCTCGCCATCAAGGCCGGCGAGCGCGTGCTGCTCACGGGTCCGTCCGGCTCCGGCAAGTCGACGCTGTTTCGGGCCATCGCCGGCATCTGGCCCTATGTGAGCGGCAACATCGCGCTGCCGCCGCAGGCGCGGCTGATGACGGTGCCACAACGGCCGTATTTCCCGGTGGGATCGCTCGCCGGCGCGATCGCCTATCCGGCGCCGGACGGCAGTATCGACCCGGCGCACGTGGCGGACGCGATCCGCGCCGTTGGGCTGCCCGGCCTCGCCGACGACGTCGCCCGCGAGGATCACTGGAACCGGATGCTGTCGCTCGGAGAGCAGCAGCGCCTCGCCATCGCCCGCGCGCTGCTGCAACGGCCGGATATCCTGCTGCTCGACGAGGCCACCGCCTCGCTCGACGATGCCGCCGAGGCCGATCTCTACCGTTTGCTGGCGGAGCGCCTGCCGGGCGCCACCATCGTCTCGATCGGCCACCGCGCGACCCTGGCACAATGGCATCACCGCCGGATCGTCCTGACGCCGCGAGACGGCGCGTTCACGGTGACGGACGCTGCCTGACGGCTGGAGTCCAACGCTCTACCACCAGCGCTCCGGCCAGGGCACGCGGGTGACCAGCCGGTGCCACAGCCCTGCGAACAGCGCGAGCGTCAACGCGCCGACCGCGACGGGCAGCAGAAAATAGGTCAGCGGCATGTTGTTGACGACGATGATCAGCGGATCGATCCCTGCGGGCGGGTGAAACGTTCGCGTCAGATGCATCGCGACCATCGACAGGCCGACGGCGGCGGCCGCCGCCCAGGCATGCGGGCCGACCAGCTTGAGCACCAGCAGACCGACCGCGGCGCTCACCAGATGCCCGCCGATCAGCGAGCGCGGCTGCGCCGGCGTCGCTTCGGGCGAGCCGAACACCACCAGGATCGACGTGCCGAACGGGATCAACAGCAGCGGAAAATGCGTCGTCTCGGACGCGGTCAGCATCCCCCCGACCGCGATCGCGCCGCCGACGGCAGCGAGGACGATCACCAGCAAGGCGCGCGGATTCAGCATGAGGCGTTTGTAACAAAAAAGGCGGCGGCCGGAGGGCCGCCGCCTTCGGGAGACACGGTCTCCGGATTTTACTTCAGGCTGTCAAGCGTCAGGTCCGCCGACAGCTTGGCGATGAAGGCCGCGCCGCACCAGCGCGAGCCGAGACCGCCCGGATTGATCGCCGTCACGTTGGTCGTGCCGGACGCGCCCGGATCGCCGGTGAAGGCGTTGCAATCCCCCTTGCTCAGATTGGTGTCCGAGTAACGCAGGTCGAGGGTGAACACCTTGTAGGTGAAGCCGACGCCGACGTTCCAGGTCATGTAGTCCTTGAGCTTGACGCCGAGCGGGAACGTCGCGGTGCCGTAGAACGGATCGGTGGTGCCGAGCCACTGCTGGCCGAGTTCGCCCGAGACATACATGCCGAGACCGCTGGCGAAGCTCGGGAACACGTACTTCGCGGTGCCCGACAGATACTCGCCGCTGGCGCCGAGGTTCAGGAAGTTCGGCGAGTAGTAGAAGTTCACGCCGAGCGTGAGCGGCTCGATCGGCGCGTAGCTCGCCTTGGCGTAGACTTCCCAGAAGTCGTTGACCTTCTTGATGACGTTGCCGTTCGGCAGCGCCGCAAGACATGCCGGGTCGGTGCCGCCGAAGCAGGTTCCACCCGGATAGTAGTAGTACCAGTAACCGAAATCGAACTGCACCGGACCGACGGTCGGGCGGATACCGGCGTAAAGGTCGATCTCTGCGGCGGCGCGGTTGGCGAAGCTGATGCTCTCACCGGCGATGCCGGCGTAAAGCTGCAGGTTCTTGTTGATGTTGTAGCGCGGCTCGAAATAAGCCGCGACCGACGGCTTGTGGTTCGACTGCGTGATGCCGCGGAAGATGTAGTCGTTCATCACCGCCGCACCGAATGCGATGTCCCACGGCGACGGCGGCGGTGCGACCAGCTTCGGCGCCTTCACCGCCATGTCGGCCGCCTGGGCCGCCGGCGCGACCGTGGCGGCGCCAAGCGCCGCCAGGGCCATCATGGATACCAATGCTCGCTTCATGAACTCACCCCCTCTTTACGTTCAGTCGCTTCCACAGGACCAGCGACACCAAAACCTGGGGCGAACGTGCGGTGCACATGGGTGAGTCAGCAAGACGATAAGAACGGCAACTGCTGCCTCCTTAGGCAACGGCTTTGCTTTTCCCGTTCACGAATTCGGATTGAATTCGGGTGTGATGAATCGACCACAGCGTCGATGCGGCCGTGCCAGCGCAACAGGCAGATGCCGCATTTTTAATCGCCCGCAGCATTCGGCGGCGGCGCGGCATCTTGGCTCCCTTATTTTACCCGGGCGATATTGACAATGGTTTTACCCGGATTAAATAGAGCCTCGACCGCAGGGCCGCAATGGAGCCCTGCCCCGACACTGGAGAACCGATCATGGCACGGCATGAGGCAAGACAAGAGCCACGACATGACACCGCGGCCATTGCCTTCGAGGGGCACCGCCGCATCGCCGAGGGCGCGCTGGCCGATGTCGCGCTCAAGGCCAAGAAGGCCGCCGAACGCAGCGACAGCGCGCCAGTGCTGCTGTTCAACAGCGAGACCAGCGAGCCGATCGAGGTCGATTTGCGCGGCACCGGCAAAGAGGTGCTGGCGCGGCTGACCCAGGGTGCACCGGCAATGGCGTCCCCTGCTGCAGAAGCGCCGCGCGGACCCGGACGGCCGAGGCTCGGCGTCGTCGCCCGCGAGGTGACGCTGCTGCCGCGCCACTGGGACTGGCTCAATGCGCAGCCGGGCGGCGCGTCGGTCGCGTTGCGCAAGCTGGTCGAGGATGCCCGCAAGACCAGCGGCAGCCGCGACCGCAAGCGCGCGCGCCAGGAAGCGGCGTATCGCTTCATGTCGGCCATGGCCGGCAACATGAGCGACTTCGACGAGGCCGCGCGCGCGTTGTTTGCCGGCGACACGGTGAAGCTGGAGCGGCTGACCGCGCCGTGGGCGAAGGACGTGCGCGCGCATGTCCTGAAGCTGGCGGGGGCGATCGACTGACGACACGTCAGCGCCAATACGACTGCGGCGGAGCGATCCGCCGCAGTTTTTTATCTACGCTATCGGTTCAGCCACGGGCCTGGCGGATGCCGCGGGTGCGCGCCGCGCGGCATCGACCAGCGCCGGCGGCGGCGGACCGCCGCTCGCCCAGTCGAGCAGCTCGGCCGTGTGCACCACCGGCACGCCGGTGCCGGACGCGATCTGCATGATGCAGCCGATATTGCCGGCCGCGATCACGTCGGGTTGCGTGCGCTCGATATTGACGATCTTGCGGTCGCGCAGCTTGGTCGCGATCTCCGGCTGCATGATGTTGTAGGTGCCGGCCGAGCCGCAGCACAGATGCGCCTCGGGAATGTCCTTCACCACGTAGCCCATCTTGGCGAGCAGCGCCTTCGGCTCGCGGGTCACCTTCTGCCCGTGCTGCAGCGAACAGGCGGCATGATAGGCGACCGTGAGCCGTGGCGGGCGCTGCGGCGTGGGCATGTCCACCGTATAGAGATATTCGGTGATATCGCGCGCCAATGCCGACACCCGCGCCGCCTTCTCCGCGTAAACCGGATCGGTGCGCAGCATGAAGCCGTAGTCCTTGATCGTCGTGCCGCAGCCGGACACGGTGACGAGGATCGCATCGAGCCCCTCGCCGTCGATCTCGCGCGTCCATGCATCGATCTGGTTGCGGGCGAGTGCGAGCGCCTGCTCTTCTTTGCCCATGTGATGCACCAGCGAACCGCAGCAGGTGTCGCCTTCGGCCAGCACCACCTCAGTGCCGAAGCGGTTGAGCAGACGGATCGTCGCGTCCTGCACGTTTGGCGCGAGGATCGGATTGACGCAGCCGCCGAGCAGCGCAACGCGCTGCTTGCGCGGACCGTTCGCCGGAAACACGCGGCGGCCGGTATGCTTCGGCGGCGTCGGCATGCGCGAGGGCACCAGCCGCAGCATCGCAGCCATCCGCTTGAGGCCCAGCGCATGGAGCACCGGCGCGAACGGCTTGCCGATGAGCCCCGCGGTCATGGCGATGCGGAAGCGGCCATTATAGGGCATCACCGCCGCCAGCAGCGCGCGCAACGCGCGGTCGAACAGCGGCCGCTTGTAGGTCTGTTCGATGTGGTCGCGCGCATGGTCGACCAGATGCATGTAATGCACGCCGGACGGACAGGTGGTCATGCATGACAGGCAGGAGAGGCAGCGGTCGATATGCTTGACCACCTCGCGCGTCGCCGGACGGTCGTTCTCCAGCATGTCCTTGATGAGATAGATGCGCCCGCGCGGCGAATCCAGTTCATCGCCCAGAAGGACATAGGTCGGACAGGTCGCGGTGCAGAAACCGCAATGCACGCAGGCCCGCAGAATTTTGTCGGCTTCCTGGATATCCGGATCGGCGAGCTGCGCCAGTGAGAAGTTGGTTTGCATATCGGAACTCAATGCCCCGCAACAAAATGCCATGCGCGGCAAACGGACGGCTTGACGGTGGTACCTCGGTGCTGCGACAGCGATGCCTCATGCCAACGCTGCACGATATCGTCGCGCCGGGTCTCGACATCCTCAAGGCGCAGCAGGCCTGGGCGGTGCCGCTGGTGTTCGCGCTCGCCTTCGCCCGCTCGCTGGCAGTGGTGGCGCTGATCGTTCCCGGCAATGCGATCCTGATGGGCGCCGGCGCGATGATCGCCGGCGGCTATCTCGAACTGACCCCGGTGATACTCGCCATCGTCATCGGTGCGGGACTGGGCAACTGGCTGTCCTACTGGATCGGCGACACGTTTCAGGACCGCATCCATCAGTTCAAATATTTCCGCAAGCGGCCTGACCTGCTGCCGCGCGGCGAAGCCTTCTTCAACAAATACGGCGCGGCGAGCATCGTACTGGCGCGCTTCATTGGACCGCTGCGCGCCACCGTGCCGATTCTTGCCGGTATGCTCGGTATGCCGGCGGCGACGTTCCAGGTCGCCAACTGGGTGTCGGCGGCGCTGTGGGGTGGCGCCATGCTCGGCGCCGGAGCGATGGTCGTCAAAACCGCGACCTGACTCGATCATGGTCATCACGCCCCCGCCCACATGCGGCCGGGATTGAGCACGCCTTTCGGATCGAAACTTTCCTTGACGCGCTTCGACAGCGCGGCGAGCCCGGCATCCTGCGGCGGAAACACATCGTTCGCCGCGCGCGCCGCGACCGGGGCCCGCACCAGCGTTGCATGACCGCCGATCGACGCGACCGCGCTGCGGATCGCCGCCGCGTCGGGCTCATCCTCGACCGGCATGCCGACCCAGACCAGACCGCCGGCCCAGTCGTAGAACATCTGCGCCGAAGGCGGGATCAGATCAGCCAGGTCCGCGCCGCGCATCGGCTCGGTGGAGATGCGCCACAGCGGACGCTTCAGGCTGGCGCCCTGCGCGAACGGCCTGGCGTCGCGGATGCTGCGCCACAGCGCGCGCGAGGATTCCGCCTCGACGAAACTGATGCGGCCGAACGGCGCGAGCAGCGCGGCCAGTGTCTCGCGGCGATGCTTCACCGACACCGCGAAACCTTCGACGCGAAGGCAGGTCGAGGCGCCCTCTTCCGGCAGGCCGTCGAAATGCGCGGCGATGTGATCCGGCAGATGCGCCGCGCCCGACACGTCAAACGACGAGCCCATCGCCGCCGCCATGGCGCGCATCGCATCCCTGTCGTCGAGACCGTGCACCACCACGGTCGCCTCCGTCTCGGCGCGCGGCAGCACCTTGATGGTGACTTCGGTGAGCGCCGCGAGCGTACCCCACGATCCGGCGAGGAGCTTGCAGAGATCGTAGCCGGTGACGTTCTTCACCACACGACCGCCGGTCTTCACCGTCTCGCCGCGGCCGGTGACGCCCTTGGCGCCGAGGAAATGATCGCGCGCCGCACCCTGACGAATACGCCGCGGCCCAGAGAGATTGGCGGCGATGACGCCGCCGATGGTGCCGGCGCCCGCCTCGCCACCGAACAGCGGCGCGTAGTCGATCGGCTCGAACGCCAGTTCCTGGTTGGCCGCGCGCACGGCGTCTTCGATCACGGCGAGCGGCGTGCCGGCCTGCGCGGTGAGCACCAGTTCTTCCGGCTCGTAGAGAACGATGCCGCTCAGACCCGAGAGATCGAGTGTCATGTCAGTTTGCAGCGGACGGCCGATCCCGCGCTTCGAGCCGGCGCCGATCACTTCCAGCGCCGTCTCGTTGGAAACGGCGAAGCGCACGGCATCCTCGACGTCCTTCGCGTCGCGGGGTTTCAACGTGTCAGCCATCGACGGCGCGGCAGGTGCATCCGTCATGGCGTTTCCCACGGCTGGCGACGGGCGCCATGGACTATCTGCAAGATTGCGACCTCGTCATCGAGCACTTGATAATAGACAATGTACGGATAGTGAATGAGCGACAGCCGCTGCATTCCGGCCGCTGTTCTACCCTCTGGGCGACTTGCGGAAAATCGGCCAACAGCCGCAATGCCGCTTGAAAACGCTTCACGAGACCGGTTCTTGCCGCAGGATTGATCGCGTCTAACTCGGTGAGGATCGTATCGAGTTGCACGAGCGCCGTATTCGTAACTCGGACCTTCATGAGCGTCGATATTTGGCAAACAGTGCCTCCACTTCAGCATCTGTTGCGAAATCGCCGCGCTTGGCTGCTTCCAGCGCTTCATCAAGCGCCTTCAGTTCTTCCGCTGTCGCAAGATAATGCCCTTGACGACGCACCTCGATCTGCCCGGCCAATAGCGCAAGTTCTTCCTGATCGTTTTCAGACCATTTTTCGGCGCGCTGCATGATTTCCTTTAGCATGGCATTCATGGTGCCACCTCCGTCAAAACCGCGGAATGTCGGGGAACGGCAGCTTGCCGCCGGAAATGTGCATGCGGCCGAGTTCGGCGCAGCGCTGTAATTGCGGGAACACCTTGCCGGGATTGAGCAGGCCCTTTTCGTCGAACGCGCATTTGATGCGCTGCTGCGCGTCGAGATCGATCTGCGAGAACATCGTCGGCATCAGATCGCGCTTCTCGACGCCGACGCCATGCTCGCCGGTGAGCACACCGCCGACCTCGACACAGAGCTTGAGAATCTCGGCGCCGAACTCCTCGGTCTTGTCCAGTTCGCCCGGCACATTGGCATCGTAAAGGATGAGCGGATGCAGATTGCCGTCGCCGGCGTGGAACACATTGGCGACACGCAGGCCGTAGTGCTCCGACATGTCGCGCATCCTTCGCAGCACCAGCGGCAACTGCCCGCGCGGGATGGTGCCGTCGACGCAATAATAATCCGGCGAAATACGACCGACCGCCGGGAACGCCGCCTTGCGCCCGGCCCAGAACAGCAGGCGCTCCTCCTCCGACTGCGACACCTTGCAGACGGTGGAGCGGCAGTCCTGCGCGATCTTTTCGACGCGGTCGATCAGGTCGTCGACCTCCGCCTGCGGGCCGTCGAGCTCGACGATCAGCAAAGCTTCGACATCGAGCGGATAGCCGGCATGGACGAATTCCTCGACGGCGTGGATCGCCGGCGCGTCCATCATCTCCATGCCGCCCGGAATAATGCCGGCGCCGATGATGCGGCCGACGCATTCCCCGGCGTCTTCCGAGGTGGTAAAGCCGACCAGCACCGCGCGCGCGGTCTCCGGCTTCTTCAGGATGCGGACGGTGATTTCGGTGACGACGCCGAGCAGTCCCTCGGAGCCGGTGATGACGCCGAGCAGATCGTAGCCGCCGGCATCCAGATGCTTGCCGCCGAGCCGCAAAATCTCGCCGGTCATCAGCACGATCTCACAGCCGAGCACGTTGTTGGTGGTCATGCCGTATTTCAGGCAATGCACGCCGCCGGAATTTTCCGCGATATTGCCGCCGATGGTGCAGGCGATCTGCGACGACGGATCGGGCGCGTAATAGAAGCCCTCGTGTTCCACAGCTTTGGTCACCGCGAGATTGGTGACGCCGGGCTCCACCACCGCCACGCGATTGGCGAAATCGATCTCGCGCACGCGGCTGAACTTGGCCATTCCGAGAAGCACGCCGTCGGCGAGCGGCAGCGCGCCGCCGGACAACGAGGTTCCAGCGCCGCGCGGCACCACCTTGATGCCGTTGGTGTGGCAATAGCGCAGCACCTCGGAAACCTGCCGGGTGGTCTCCGGCAGGACAACGACCATGGGCAGTTGTTTGTAGGCCGGGAGGCCGTCGGATTCGAACGGCCGCATTTCCCGCTCGGCGGCGATCACGCCCTCGCCGGGCACGATCTGGCGCAGTGCTGCGACGATCTGCGCACGGCGATCCAGCACGGCCTGGTCGACGGGGGGCATCCGAACGGACATATTCAACCTCGACTATATTACAGATTGTACAACTGGTTATTCCGTGCAGAAAATGGAATATGCGGGGCGATCCCTATCTCAGGAGCAAGTGCGATGAAGGCAATGGCAGTGGCAGTGGCAATGGTGGTTGGTTCGGCGGGTTTCGCCGCGGCGCAGGATCTCAGCGCCGGCGAAAATTCGTTCAAGAAGTGCCTGCCCTGCCATGCGGTCGGCCCGGGCGCCAAGAACAAGGTCGGCCCCGAGCTCAACGGCCTCGACGGCCGCCATTCGGGTGAAGCGCCGAACTACAACTATTCGGACGCCAACAAGAAGTCCGGCATCACCTGGAACGAGGCCCAGTTCCTCGACTATATCAAGGATCCGAAGGCCAAGATCCCCGGCACCAAGATGGTGTTCGCCGGCATCAAGAACGAGAACGAGGCCAAGAATCTCTGGGCCTATCTCGCCCAGTTCAAGGCCGACGGCAGCAAGAAGTAATCGTCCGCGGAGTTAACCCCCACGACCAGGACAGCGCGCGCCACACCCCCGATCGCCGATTATCGCGATAGCTTGCGGGATGGCACGCGCGTCCTGATCCGTCCGTTGCGCCCGGACGACGCGGCGCTCTATCCGGATTTTCTCACTACCGTGACGCCGGAGGACATCCGCCTGCGGCTGTTCGCGCCCCTGGTGTCGCTCAACAAGGCGCTGCTCGACCGGCTGACGCGGTTCGACCGGGCGCATGCCTTCGCTCTGATCGCGCTCGACGAAGCGACCGGCAAGATGCTCGGCGTGGTGCGGCTGCACAACGACCCCGGCGATGAGACCGGCGAGTTCGCGGTGCTGGTGCAATCGCGGCTCAAGGGCCAGGGTCTCGGCTGGATGCTGATGCAGCGCATGATCGCCATCGCGCGGGAACGCGGCATCCACACTGTCCACGGACAGGTTCTGCGCGAGAACGTGACCATGCTGGCGATGTGCCGCGAGCTCGGATTCACAGTCAGCGACGATCCGGATGATGCGTCGGTCGAACTGGTCCGGCTGACCGTCGACGCGGCGGCGTAACGATCAGGACGACACGGCCGGCATCGCCGCATGCGCCACGAGACCGCGCGCATGGGCATCGACGACGCCGAGCGCGCGCAAGGCGAACAGCGCCATTTCCTGCACCGCTTCGCGCCCCTGCGCCTGATCGTCCGCGACGTCGCGCGCCGCCGGGCCGAGCAGGCCATCGATCAGCGCGCCGACCACGGCCGGCGCGGCGCGCGTCACGTCCTGCTCCGGCAAAACATTCTCCCCCATCGCGGCGGCGATGCGATCGGAGAGTTCGGCGACCAGCGCCTGCCGGTAAGCGCTGCGCGGCGCATCAAATTCGCTGTCGGCCGGCTCGGCTAGCAGCGCATAGGCGAGACGGCGCTGCGCACTGGCGCGCGTGGCGAAGGTGACGATCACCGCCGCCAGCGCCGAAAGCGGCCCCGGCGCGACGATGGCGGCATCGCGCATCGCCGCGATCTCGCGCGCCGATACGGTGGCGACCAGTTGCGCGACAAGATCGGCCTTCGCCGGGAAATAGCGATACACCGTGCCGGCTGCGATGCCGGCGCGCTGCGCTACCGGCACGATCTGCACCGCGCGGATGCCGCCCTCGGCCGCCGCATCGCGCGCGGCGTCGAGGATCGAATCCTCGCGCTCGGCAAGACGGCGCAGCACATTGGCGGTCTGGCGGTACGGCATGAATGAGTGAATGACGATTCAAACGCAGAACGCAAGAGGCGAAAAACAACGCCGCGCGGACAGAACCGCGCAGCGCTGGCTTGGCGAAATGCTCAGGCTTTCGCCGCCAGCGCCTTTTCGCGGATCGCGGTGAGCGTGGTCGAGGGCGTGATTCCTTCGGCATCGACCTTGAGATGGATGATCGCCGGCTGACCGGACTCCCGCGCGGCCTTGAACGCCGCCGGGAAATCCGCGGTCTTCGTCACCGTCACGCCGAACCCGCCGAACGCGCGCGCATAAGCGGCGAAGTCCGGATTCCTCAGCGCGGTCGCGACGACGCGGCCGGGATATTCGCGCTCCTGGTGCATGCGGATGGTGCCGTACATGCCGTTGTCGTGGACGACGATGATCACCGGCAGGTCGTACTGCACCGCCGTCATGAATTCCTGGCCGTGCATCAGGAAATCGCCGTCGCCGGCGATGCAGACCACCGGGCGGTCGCGGTAGAGCGCCTTGATGCCGACCGCCGCGGGCACGCCGTAGCCCATCGAGCCCGACGTCGGCGCAAGCTGCGTGCCGAACGACCGGAAGCGATAGAACCGATGGATCCAGCTCGCGAAATTGCCGGCGCCGTTGCAGATGATCGCATCCGCCGGCAGCACGTCGCGCAAATAGCAGATCGCCTCGCCGAGATTGACGCTGCCCGGCACCCGCGTCGCGGTCTCGCTGTAGGCGAGATAATCGGCATGCGCCTCGCGTGCGGTATCGGCCCAGACCGGCTTCTCCGGCGGCGACAGCGCGCCCAGCGCCGCGCAGAACGCGACCGGAGTGGCATTGATGGCGAGACGCGGCGCGTAAACGCGGCCAAGCTCCTCCGCGCCCGGATGCACATGGACGAGCGGCATCTGCACGCTCGGAATGTCGAACAGCGTATAGCCCTGCGACGCCATCTCGCTCATGCGGTCGCCGATCATCAGAACGAGATCGGCATTCTTCACCCGCGCCAAGAGCTTCGGATTGGGACCGATGCCGAGATCGCCCGCGTAGCAGGGATGCAGCGCATCCATCAGATGCGATCGGCGGAAGGCGGTGCAGACCGGCAGCGACCAGCGCTCGGCAAACGCCATCAGCTGGGTGCACGCCTCCGCAGACCAGCGGCTACCGCCCGCGATCACCATCGGCGCTTTCGCCATGGCGAGCATCGCCGCAAGCTCCTGCATCTCCGCGACCGCTGGCGCGGTGCCGATCTCGCGATAGGCCAAGGCATCGGCGACGGCGACGCGCTCCACGAGCATGTCCTCGGGCAGCGCGATCACCACCGGGCCGGGACGGCCGCTGGTGGCAATATAAAAGGCGCGCGAGATGATCTCGGGGATGCGCGCCGGATCGTCGATCTCGGTCGCCCATTTCGCCATGGTGCCGAACACCGCGCGATAATCCAATTCCTGGAACGCATCGCGATCGCGCATGTCGCGGCCGATTTGGCCGACGAACAGAATCATCGGCGTGTCGTCCTGCCGCGCGATGTGCACGCCGGCCGACGCATTGGTGGCCCCGGGGCCGCGCGTGACGAAGCAGATGCCCGGCCGGCCGGTCGCCTTGCCGTGCGCTTCCGCCATGCAGGCGGCGCCGCCTTCCTGCCGGCAAACGATCAGCTCGATGGCGCTGTCATGCAGCGCATCGAGAGCGGCGAGATAGCTCTCGCCCGGCACGCAGAAAGCATGGGTGACGCCATGCACCGCGAGCTGGTCCACCAGCACCTGACCGCCGGTCCGCAGATTGTCCTTGCCGCGCATGCCGCACCTCACATCTTCACGGCCTCCGTTCTGACCTGCCCGGATCGGCCTGACAAGAGTGCAGCGCTTATGAGGTCGCGGTGGCGCGCTGGTGCGCCGGCTTGCGGGCCTGCGACAGGTTGAACGCGGAGTTCACCAGCGCGATGTGCGACAGCGCCTGGGGAAAATTGCCGAGCTGCCGCCGCGCCGCGGGGTCGTACTCTTCGCTCAGCAGGCCGACATCGTTGCACAACGCCAGCAGCCGCTCGAACAGGCGGCGCGCCTCCTCGATCCGGCCCATCAGCACATAGGCATCCACCAGCCAGAACGAACAGGCGATAAACACCCCCTCGCCGCCGGCGAGACCGTCACCACCACCTCCATCATCGCGATGCGCCGGGTCGTAGCGGCGCACCAGACCGTCAATGAGCAAGGTCTCCTCGATGCGGCGAACGGTGGCCTGCACGCGCGGGTCGTCCGGCGGCAGGAAACCGACCGTCGGAATCTGCAAGAGGCTCGCATCCATGTCGGTCGCGCCATAGGCCCGCACGAACGCGCCATCGGGGCCGACACCGTTGGCGCAGACATCGGCATGGATCGCGTCGCGGATCGCCACCCAATGCGTGACCGGCCCGTCGAGTTCGAACCGCCGCGCCGTGGCGATGGCGCGATCGAACGCGACCCAGGCCATGATCTTCGAATGGGTGAAGTGGCGCGGCGCGCCGCGCACCTCCCAGATGCTGCTGTCGGGCTCACGCCAGATTTTTTCCAGCCGCGCGAGTACCGCCTTCTGCAAGTCCCAGCCCGACGCGCTCGAGTCGAGCCCGGCGAGACGCGCGTGATGCAGCGTGTCCATCAACTCGCCATAGACATCGAGTTGGATCTGGCTGTGCGCGGCATTGCCGATCCGCACCGGACGCGACTGCTCGTAGCCCGGCAGCCAAGGCACCTCCCATTCGGTAAGGCGGCGCCGTCCGGTGACGCTGTACATGATCTGCAGATCGCCGGGCGTGCCGGCGGCGGCGCGCACCAGCCATTCGCGCCAGTCGTGCGCCTCCTCGAAATAGCCGGCGTTGAGCAAGGCGAGCAGCGTCAACGTCGCGTCGCGCACCCAGCAGAAGCGATAATCCCAGTTGCGCGCACCGCCGATCTGCTCCGGCAGCGATGTGGTGGCGGCGGCGACGATGCCGCCGGTCTCGGCGAAGGTCAGCGCCTTGAGCGTCATCAGCGAGCGCTTCACCTGCGTCGCCCAGGGACCACCGATCCGGCACTTGGCGATCCAGTCGCGCCAGAACTTTTCGGTGGCAGCGAGCATTTGCTGCGGGTCGCGCGACGGCGGCAGCGGATGAAATGAACGCCCATAGGTCAGCGTGAACGGGATCGTCTCGCCTGCCGTGACGCTGAAATCGCCGCGCGTAGTCAGGTTCTCGCCGTGCAGCCGCACCGGCGTGCGCAGCAGCATCATGTCGGGGCCGGCGACGGCACGCAGCGCACCGTCCTCCAGCCGCGTCACCCACGGCACGGTTGCGCCGTACCCGAACCGCGCCACCAGTTCAGTGCGCATCGGCACCGTGCCACGCTCGCCGCGCACCAGCCGCACCAGATCGGGATGGCTGTCGTTCCCCGGCATGAAATCGATGACGGTGACTGCGCCTTCGTCGGTCTCGAACCGGGTTTCGAGGATCAGCGTCTCATCGCGATAACGGCGGGTGATGCGCGCGGGCGCACACGGCGCGATCAGCCAGCGGCCGTGCTCGGCGGCGCCGAGCAGCGCGGCGAAACAGGCATCGGAATCGAATCGCGGCCAGCACAGCCAGTCGATCGAGCCCGAACGATCGACCAGCGCCGCGCTGCGGCAGTCGCCGATAATGGCGTAATCCTCGATCCGCGGCATGGCTCTCACTTCACTCCGGAAACGTGATGACGACCTTGATGTCGTCGTCGCGTTTGTCGAAGGCGTCGCGCCAGCGCGCGAGCGGCACGCGGCGTGTGATCAGCCGGTCGAGCCATCGCGGATCGGCTTTCGCCAGCGCCGCGAGCGCCATGCGGTAATGGCGCAGATTGGCGTTGACCGAGCCGAACACGACGATGTTCTCCAGCACCATTTCGCGATTGAAATCGCCGACATCGAACTTCATCAGATAACCGCCGGACGACACGCCGGTGAGGCAGACGATGCCGTCGCGCGCATTGCGGCCGAGCGCATCGACAATGACCTTCGGCGCGCCGGTGCATTCCACCACCACATCGGGACACAGATCGCCGAGATCGCCGGTGTGATAGGTCGCGCCGAGCGCGCGCACGAGATCGGGCTTGGGGCCGCGTTCGGCGCGATCGAGCACATGCACGGTGTGGCCGCGCTGCACCGCCATCAAAGCCGCGAGCAGCCCGATCGGGCCCGCGCCGGTCACGAGCACCGTGCGGCAACGCCACGCAAGGCTGCGCGCGCCGATCCGCTCGATATGATCCCACGCTTTGGCGACCACGCTCGCCGGCTCGGTGAGCACCGCGTGCAGGCCGAGATCGCCATCAACCTTCACCGCGAAAGCCGGATCGAGCAGGAAGCGCTCCGCGCCGAAGCCGTCGCGCTCCTTGATGCCGCGCTCGGTGTAGCGGCCGTTGCGGCACATATCCCATTCGCCGACGGCGCAGGCCGGACACGGCACCGGATCGGGCCGGCGCACGACGCCCACCACCCGATCGCCCGGCGTGAAGCCGCTGCCAGCCGGCGCGTGTTCGACGATGCCGAGGGATTCATGGCCGATCACCAGCCGGTCATGACCGGGCGGCGCGGTGCCGTAATGGCCGGCCAGGATTTCCCGGTCGGTGCCGCAGATACCGAGCGCCACGGCGTGGACCAGCAGATGGTCCGCGGACGGAGCGGGGGCCAGAATGTCATCAAGCCGCAAGGAGCCGGGCGAGCCGGGGAAAACTGTGAGTGCCTGCATTCGACCACATACTGATCGCCGTCGCGCCCCGAGCTATGCGCCGGACACCCGTGTCCTGCCCTGCCGCGCCTCTGGTTGCGGCGTGCAAAGCGGTGCATAGCTCGTGACGACAATCGCCTGCCGCCCACTTGGTTCCGCCTTCTGGTTCCCCTTTTGGCTTCTTGATGACCCTCGCCGAACCGTCGCCTCCATCGACCGCAAGCCGCATCGCGGTGGCGGTCATCGGCTATTGCGCGTTCATCAATCTCTATTCGCCGCAGGCGCTGCTGCCGCTGCTGCAGCAGGAGTTCGGCGCCAGCGCCGCCGACGTGTCATATCTCATCACTGTCAGTGTGCTGGCGGTAGCGCTCACCGCGCCGTTCACCGGCACGGTGTCGGACGTGCTGGGCCGCCGCCGCGTGATCCTCGCGGCCATGGCCTTTGTCGGCCTGCCGGCGATCCTCGGCGCACTGTCGCATTCGCTGACCGAGTTGATGATCTGGCGGTTCGTGCAGGGCCTCGCGCTGCCGCCGATCTTCGCCGTCGCCATCGCCTATATCGGCGACGAGTTTCCGCCGCGGCAGGCGACCGCGGCGATCGGCCTTTACACCGCTGGCGCCAGCCTCGGCGGTTTCAGCGGGCGGTTCTTCACCGGCCTGATCACCGACGTCGCCGACTGGCGCGTCGCCTTCATCTGCCTCGCGCTGATCAACATCACCGGCGCGGTGGTCGTGTTCTTCCTGTTGCCGCGCGAAAAGCGCTTCGTCCGCTCGCCGGGACTGATGGAATCGACGCGGCAGATGCTGGCGCATCTGCGCAATCCGAAACTGATCGCCACCTATGCCGTCGGCTTCTGCGTGCTGTTCAATTTCGTCACGATTTTCACCTTCATCAATTTCCATCTCGCCGCCCCGCCCTATCTGCTGACGCCGAGCCTGCTGGGCGCGATCTTCCTCACCTATCTGATGGGTTCGGTGACGACGCCGCTGGTCGCCCGGCTGGTGGCACGGTTCGGCCGGCGCAATCTGATGATCGAGGTGGCCTTCATCTGGATGATCGGCGCGGCGCTGACGCTCGCCGCGCCCCTGCCGCTGATCATCGTCGGCCTGATGATCTGCGCCGCGTGCGGGATGATGTGCCAGGCTGTCTCGACCGGCTATGTGACGGTGACGACGCAGACCGGCCGGTCCTCCGCCGTCGGGCTTTATGCGACCAGCTTCTATGTGGGCGGAACGGCCGGCGGCGTGCTCGGCAGCATCGCCTGGACCCTCGGCGACTATCCCGCCTGCGTGGCGCTGGTGATCGCGGTGCTGGCGATCATCGCGCTTATCGTCGCCGCGTTCTGGGATGCCGGTGGGAGTTTTCCCATCCAGCCGCAGCATGGCAGCCCGCCGGCCTGACGCGCATCAAAAGCGCGACAAACGATTGCAGCCCCGCTAGACTCTCTCGACCAGAACAACAGACCGAGGCGAAAGCCCGGCATGCGGGAGAAAATGCTCATGTTCGGTCGTTTCACGTCATCCAGCCTGTCATCCCCATCCTCCTCGTCCCTTTGCACCTGCGGCCAGCCGCATGAGTCGGTCAGCCTGAGCCGCCGCGGTCTTTTGGCCGGCGCTGGCGCCGTGCTCGCCGCCGGCGTCACCGGCATGCCGAATTTCGTCGCGGATGCGGTCGCGCAAACGGCCTCACCCGCACAACGCATCGACGTGCATCACCACATCTCGCCGCCGACCTGGCTCGACGCGGTGAAGAGCATGAAGAAGGACAACCCGCCGCTCGCCAACTGGTCGATCCAGAAGACGCTCGACGACATGGACAAGGGCGGCGTCGCGATCGCCATCACCTCGCCGACCACGCCGCAGACCTTCGGGCTTAACGCCGCCGACGCCGCGCGCGTCGCCAAGGAGAGCAACGAATACGCCAAGAAGCTGGAGAGCGATCACAAGGGCCGGTTCGGCACCTGGGCGATGCTGCCGCTGCCGTTTGTCGACGAAAGCCTGAAAGCGATCGAGTATGCCTTCGATACGCTCAAGGTCGACGGCGTCGGCATCATGACCAGCTACGGCGACAAGTGGCTGGGCTACGCCGAACTCGAACCGGTGTGGGCGGAACTGAACCGCCGCAAGGCCACGGTCTATACGCATCCGACCGGCGCCAATTGCTGCGCCAATCTGGTGCGCGGCATCGATCCGGCGCTGATCGAGTTCGGTACCGACACCACGCGCTCGATCTTCTCGGTGATCTTCTCCGGCACCGCGCAGAAATATCCCGACATCAAGTGGATCTGGTCGCATGGCGGCGGCGCGCTGACGGCGTTCTACGAGCGCTTCACCGTGCAGTCGATCGCGATCCCGCCGTACAAGGGCAAGTTCACGCGCGAGCAAATCGATCAATTGATCGACGGCTTCTACTACGACACCGCGGCGATCCCGAACGACGTGACGCTCGCCGCCGTCAAGAAGATGGTGCCGGTGTCGCAGATCGTGTTCGGCAGCGATTTCCCGTATCGCCGCGCCAGCGACTATATCGACGCGCTGAAAAAGAATTTCAGCGCCGACGAATTGAAGGCCATCGATCGCGACAACACGCTCCGGCTGGTGCCGCGGCTGAAGGCGTAAGCAGCACCTGAAGACAAAGCCCCCGCTCCGGCGGGGGCTTTTTTATGCGCTCGGATGCCAGAGCGGGGCGTATCCGCGCCGCAGCACATCGAGGATGGCCGGCGGCGTCAGCACGTCGATCTCGCCATGAGCCGGACGCGGGCCAGCATCGCGATAGCCGGCTGGCGACCAGCGCAGCAGGCGGCCGCCTTTCAACATCAATGCCGCGCCGTCCGACACAATCGCCGCGCCATCGGGCAAGGTTCCGACCGGCAAACGATGCAGCCGCTTCACGCGGCCGTCGAGGCGCTGCGCATGCAATACGCGGTCCATCGCCTCGGCGCGCGTCCGCGCGCCGTCACCGAACGCTTGCGCGAACGCGACGGCATCGGCATGGCGACATTCGAAACACGGGCGATGCCCGACGGCGAACGCGGTCGGCTCGTCGAGGAAGAACAGTTCGGTGTAGCTGTCACCCCAGACCGTGCGGTGCCGGTTTTGGAAGTCGAGCACGCAGCAGATCCATTGCCTTGAAGCCCAGCGTCGCGTGCCGAGCGCGCGCGACGTGACATGCAGACGGCCGCCGCGATTGCCCATGAGCGTGCCGCGCGCCGGCGCCGCGAACAGCGCGCCGAACGGATCGACGCGCGATGCGCGTGGTGGCGTCATGCGGGCCGTTTCGCCGGCCAGCCGATCAGCGCCGGGCCATAGCTCGCGGCGAAGCCAAGGAATGCCCCGGCCCAGCCGAGACCGGCGATTGTCAGCAGCGTGTGATCGCCGGTGCAGGCCGCGACGATGCGCAGCAGCGCCGCGACGAACACAACCAGAAAAATAGCCTGCGTGCCGGCCGACGCGGTAAGCGGATAGCCGAGATGACCGAGGCTGGCGCGGGTCATCACGGCGAGCGTCATCATGCCGATGGCGCCTGCCGTCCACGCATGCAGCCCGGCGCTATCCGGGATCGCATGGAGACCGGCAAGCCAGATGCTCGCGCCAAGCAGCAGGAAGCCCGCCGGCACGAACAGATAGCCAACATGCAGAACGAGCAGGAGCCGTTCCCGCATCGTGCGCATGCCGGCCCAGCGGCTGACGCGGATGATATGCAGCACGCCGGCGAGCAACAGCAGCGCACCGGTCCCGCGCGTCTCCGGCGCCGCGATCCAGCTTGCCAGCGCCAGCGCCGAGACGGCAAGCGTCGCCGCATCGAACCGCGAGAACGGCGCCGGCATCCTTCCGGGATTATTCCGCTTCAGCCAGTTGCCGGTGAAAGCCGGAATGATGCGGCCGCCGATCAGCGAGATCAGCAGGATCAGCGCGGCGATCGAGAGCCGCGCGCCGGTCTCGGTAGCGAAGCCGCGCAGCATCCCCGCATGAAAGGTGATATTGCCTGCGATCAGCACACCGATCACCACCAGCACACGCAGATTGCGCCAGTTGCGGGCGGCAACGATCTCACGCGCACCGACCGCCGCCAGCGCCACCAGGAACGCGCAGTCGATCACCGCCGCAGCGAGGGGCGGCACCAGCGGCAGCAGCATCACTGCGCGGCCGGCGGCCCAGAGCAGCACAAGCCCTGCCAGCGTCGCGCCGGACACCGGCGGGCGGGCGGTCCAGTTGGCGATGGCGGTGAGCAGGAAACCGGCGATGACGCCGGCGGCATAGCCGAACAGCATCTCATGGATATGCCAGTCGAGCGCGGATATCTGCGCCGGCAAGGCGATGCTGCCGGAATGGACCGGGAGCCAGAGCAGCACCGCGGCCCCGGCCCACAGCGCGGCCAGCAGAAAGAACGGGCGGAACCCGGCCGCCAAAACGGGAACGGCAAAAGCGGCGCGCGCTGCCGTCACCTGTTCCGCTTCAGGTGTCGTCGTGGTCATGTCAGCATCTCCGGACGCGAGCATAGTCCGCCGTTGCGCCGCCGCCGAATATGACTTTGGTCAAGAGTCGTTCAGCCAAGAGTCTTCAGCCAAGAGTCTTCAGCCAAGAGTCTAAAGGGCAGCGCGCAGCGCCGCCGCGATGGCAAGCCCGCAGAACACGGCGAGCAAGTCGTTACGACGCAGCGCCATCACCAGCACCGCGCCGGCGATGGCGACGCCGGACGCAACACCGCCGCGCACCACGATCGGCAGCACCGTCGCCATCACCACCGCGCCGGGCAGTACTTCGAGCATGCGGCGCAGCCGCGGCGTCAGCGGAACGTGTCCCATCAGCCAGAAGCCGCCGGCGCGGATCAGGAAGGTGACGACCGCCATCACGGCAATCGCGATCCAGACGCCGTAACGATCGAGATCAGGTCCAGTCATGATGGCCGCTCATGCCGCTTTGGGCGCGGGCGCGCCGTCCGGTTCGAGAAATCCGCCGGCCACCGCCCCGGCGATCGAGCCGGCAACGATGAACCACCAGCCCGGCACAAGATATTGCACGGCGAGCGCAACAACGCCGGCGATCGCCCAGGCGATGCCGCGGCGCGGGCCGCGCCACAGCGGCACCAGCATCACCGCGAAGAACACCGGCATCGCCAGATCGAGACCATAGCGCTGCGGATTGGCGATCAGCGAACCGAGGAAATAGCCGCCGGTCACCGCGACGAGCCACACCGTGAGGAACAGCACGGTGGTGGCGCCATGCACCCCGAGATCGCGCCCGCCCTCGCCGCGATAGCGCATGGCGATCAGCCAGCCCGGATCGGTGAGATAATAGAGCAGCGGATAGACCTGCCACGCCGGCAAAGGCGCGAACCACGGCTGCAGCGATGCGCTCATCAGCAGCAGCCGCGAATTGACCACCGCGACCACCAGCGCGAGCGCGGCAATGGCGCCCCAGGTCATGCTCTGCGGCCAGATCTCCATCGCCACCATCTGCGCGATGCCGGCATAGACGAACACGTTCATCAGCAGCATGTCGACGAAATCGAGACCGATGCGCGCGCTGGTGGTGCCGACCGCAACGCCGAACAGCGACATGCCGGCGAGCACCGGCACGCCGAGCCTGAAGCCCTGTCGCCAGCCAAGACGCGACCAGATCGGAGCGCCGGAGGGCGCTGAAGGTTCAGCCATCAGAAAATCTTGCCTGACAGAAACGCCGCGCAGAAACGCCGCATGATATCCCGGCGCGCCGGAAGCGGCTCAGGCTTTCAGGATGGCACGAACCGCAGCCCCGGCAGCCAGCGCATAGTCCGGATCGCCATGCACGAAAGCATGCGTGATCGCGCCATCGAGCAGCACTGTCAACTGCCGTGCCTTGAGCGGCGCATCGGTAAGGCCCGCTTCGCGCACCGCCGCTTCGAACCATTCCTCGACGCGCTTCTTGTGGGTCGAAGCGAGCTTGCGCACCATGTGCTGCGAGTCGCCGGCGAATTCCGCGGCGCTGCGCACCAGCGGGCAGCCCTTCCAGCGCGGATTGGGCGTCTCACGCGCGACCGAGGCGAACACCGCGCCGATCTTGTCGACGACATCGTCCCCGGCCGCATCCATGGTCTTTTTCAGCGAGGCGAGAATCGCGGCCTCGCGCAGTTCCAGATAGGCGACGACCAGCGCATCTTTGGACGGGAAATAATAATAGAGCGTCGGCTTGGTAATGCCGGCGCGCTTGACGATGGCGTCGATGCCGACATTGCGGATCCCCTCCCGATAGAAGAGGTCCTTCGCCACCGACAGAATCCGGTCCCTGGTTGATTGCGCCGCCATGATCGGTTTATATACCGATCGGTAGGTATAGGCAACCCGGTGAACATCATGACCGACAGCGTGCTCTACGACGAAGACGGCAGCATCGCGCTGCTCACTTTGAACCGCCCCGACAAGCTCAATGCGCTCGATTACGCCACGGTGGATGCGCTGGCGAAGCATCTCGACGCCATCGAGGACCGCGCCGATCTGCGCGCCGTCATTCTCACCGGCAAGGGCCGCGCCTTCTCCGCCGGCGCCGACATCGCCGAATTCGCCGGCAGCGTGAAGCGCGGCGTCGAGCCGGCGCTGAAGGAGTTCTTGAAACGCGGCCAGACGCTCACCGCGCGCATCGAGAACTTCGGCAAGCCGGTCATCGCCGCGGTCAACGGCATGGCGTTCGGCGGCGGCTGCGAAGTGGTGGAAGCCTGCGCGATGGCGGTTGCCAGCGAGCGCGCGCTGTTCGGCAAGCCGGAGATCAAGCTCGGCATCACGCCGACGTTCGGCGGCACGCAACGGCTGCCGCGCCTGATCGGACGCAAGCGCGCGCTGAAGATGATCCTCACCGGCGATCCGATCACCGCCGCGGACGCGGCCGAACTCGGCCTCGTCAGCGATGTGGTGCGCCATAGCCAGTTGATGACCCATGCGCGCAATCTCGCGCATCGGGTGATCGCCTGGTCGCCGATCGCGGTGACCGCGTGCCTGCGCAGCGTCACGCGCGGCGTCAACGTGCCGATCGACGAAGGTCTCGCCATCGAGGCAAGCCAGTTCGCGGTGACGGTGCCGACGCAGGATTCCCAGGAAGGCATCGCTGCGTTTCTGGAAAAGCGAGCGCCGCAGTTTCGCGGGGCCTAGGTCAAAACAAAACCGCCGCCCCGAGGGGGCGGCGGTTTCGATGTCATCGCACGGGCCATCAAGCCTGCGGCTGCGGCTCCAGCGGTCCCGCTTCCGGGCCGCGCCGGCCTTTGCCCGCCGAAGGCACCGCCGACACGCGGGGGCCGGACGGCTCGATCACCGTCTCGCGGTTCGGGCGGATGCCGTTAATCAGATCCTTGATCTCGTCGCCGCTGAGCGTTTCGAACTCGAGCAGGCCCTTGGCGAGGATCTCGAGATCGGCGCGCTTGTCGGTGAGAATTTGCGTCGCCTCGGCAAGACCGGCTTCGACGTAACGGCGCACTTCGGCGTCGATCTTGCGGCTCGTTTCTTCCGAAACGTTGGTCTGCCGCGCCACCTGATAGCCGAGGAACACCTCGTCCTGGTTCTCGCCATAGGCGACCGGGCCAAGCGCATCGGAGAAGCCCCAGCGCGTCACCATCATGCGGGCGAGCTTGGTGCCCTGCTCGATGTCGGACGCCGCGCCGGACGTGACCTTCTCCTTGCCGAACACCATTTCTTCGGCCACGCGGCCGCCCATGATGATGGCGAGGCGCGAGGTCATCTGCTCGAGCGACATCGACAGCTTGTCGCGCTCGGGCAGTTGCATGACCATGCCAAGGGCACGGCCGCGCGGAATGATGGTCGCCTTGTGCACCGGATCGGTCGCCTTGACGTTGAGCGCGACGATGGCGTGGCCGCCTTCGTGATAGGCGGTGAGGAGCTTCTCCTCCTCCGTCATCACCAGCGACTTGCGCTCGGCGCCCATCATCACCTTGTCCTTGGCGTCCTCGAACTCGCCCTGGGTCACCATGCGCTTGTTGCGGCGCGCGGCCATCAGGGCGGCTTCGTTGACAAGGTTCATCAGGTCCGCGCCGGAGAAGCCGGGCGTACCACGGGCGATGGTCTTGAGGTTGACGTCGGGCGCCAGCGGCACCTTGCGCACATGCACCTTCAGGATCTGCTCGCGACCGACCACGTCCGGGTTCGGCACCACCACCTGACGGTCGAAGCGGCCGGGACGCAGCAAAGCGGGATCGAGCACGTCCGGACGGTTGGTGGCGGCGATCAGGATGATGCCTTCGTTCGCCTCGAAGCCGTCCATCTCGACCAGCAACTGGTTGAGCGTCTGCTCGCGCTCGTCGTTGCCGCCGCCGAGGCCAGCGCCGCGATGACGGCCGACCGCGTCGATTTCGTCGATGAAGATGATGCACGGCGCGTTCTTCTTCGCCTGCTCGAACATGTCGCGCACGCGCGAGGCGCCGACGCCCACGAACATCTCGACGAAGTCGGAACCGGAAATGGTGAAGAACGGCACGTTGGCTTCACCGGCGACCGCGCGCGCGATCAAAGTCTTACCGGTGCCGGGCGGGCCGACGAGCAGCACGCCGCGCGGAATGCGCCCGCCGAGCCGCTGGAATTTGGACGGATCGCGCAGAAAGTCGACGATCTCCTGCAGATCGCTTTTCGCCTCGTCGACGCCGGCGACGTCCTCGAACGTGACGCGGCCGTGCCCCTCCGTCAGCATCTTGGCGCGCGACTTGCCGAAGCCCATCGCCTTGCCGGCGCCGCCCTGCATCTGTCGCGACAGGAATATCCACACGCCGATCAGCGCGATGAACGGCAGCCAGGAGACTAGCAACTGCACAAACCACGGCAGGCTGTCCTGCTGCGGCCGGGCACTGATCGAGACGCCCTTGCCGTAGAGCCGCTGCACCAGCGTCGGGTCGTTCGGCGCGTAAGTCGAGAACTGGCGGCCATCGGTGAAGTTGCCGTGGATGTCCGGCCCCTGGATCGTCACGTCCCGCACGCGGCCCTGATCGACCTCGTTGAGCAGTTGCGAGAACGAGATGTCCTGCGAGGTGGTCCGCTGTCCGGGGTTCTGGAACAGGGTGAACAGAGCGAGCAGGAGAAGAACAATGATCACCCAGAGGGCGAAATTGCGCAGATTCGCGTTCATCCCGGATCCTTCAAAGGCCATTCGGCGCGCCGCAGCCCGCCTGTCGTGGCCGAAATTCGTGGCAGTTTCACGTCCCGTGTGAATGTAGGGAGCGCGCGGCGGACTGCCAAGCGAGCGTCCGCCGATTCCGCACTATTCTATCGGGATTGAGGGCGCGCCCCATTGCCACGTCCGGGCTTGGTTAAGGGCCGTTTTGGCCTGAAAGCCCGTGTTTTTTGCCGCGCCGGGGCGGTTTCGACGCCGATTTGGCCGTCCCGACAGGTGATGAGCGCACCGGCCAGCGTTCGGCGCAACGCCCCGTCCCGGCCGGCAACCGCCGCCAGCAGGGCTTCGAGCTTGCCCAGTTCGACCGGCCCCTCGTCCCCGGCGAAGGCCACCGCCCGGCCCATCAGCCGAAGCGCCACCTCGGCGGGAAGCCGGTCGAACAGGGGAGCGTCAAAGGCGATGCCGGCGGTCCAGGGTCTCATCGAGACGGCGACCTGCGCGGCATCGACGGCGATCTCCACCGCCTGATCGGCGCGGCGCAGCCGGTGCGCCAGCAAAGCGAGCCGCTGCGCGCCGAGCCCTTCCCGCTCCAGCGCCGTCATCAGGTCCCGCAGCCGCGGCCGTGTGTAACGGGGATCGCGGTTGGTAGGGTCGTCGGCATAGGCCACGCGCGCGGCGTCGAGCGTCGCAATGAGCCGCGCCTTTGGCAGCCCGAGCAGCGGCCGCGCCAGCAGCAGCGGCGTGGCGCCGGGCGCGGCGAGACCCGTCAGCATCGCCATGGCGCCCAATCCGGTGAGGCCGCTGCCGCGCGCAAGCCGCATCAGCACGGTCTCGGCCTGATCGTCGCGGGTGTGCGCCGTGAGCACATGGGTCGCGCCGGCCTTGTGCGCGGCCTGCGCCAGCAAGGCATATCGGGCGATGCGTGCGGCTTCCGGCACGCCGGTCGAGGGCTTGCGGCCGGTCCAGCGCAACGTACGATGCGGCACGCCGAGTTGTTTCGCCAGCCGCGCCACCGCGCGCGCCTCGCCCGCGGATTCCCGGCGCAAGCCATGATCGACGGTGACGGCGAGCAGCGCCGGTTTATCGCGGGGGCGCAGCGCGCGATGCCAGCGCGCGGCGAGCCACATCAGCGCGGTCGAATCCGGCCCGCCGGACACCGCGAGCACGAGCCCCGGCGCCGTTTCCAAACCGCGAAACAACGCAGCCGCTTCCGCCGCGGAAACTGAAGGATGGGTTTTGTCGTCCGCGCGCGCCATGGCGATGCCGGCGGTTCAGGTGTGGGTCAGAATATTGATCAGCTTACCAAACGGATCGCGGACATAGAACCGGCGAACGCCCCACGGTCGACGGCCGGTCCGTATTCAAGGGCGATGCCGGCGCGGCGCACGCGCGCCAGCGCTTCGTCCAGATCGTCGACCTCGACCGACAGGTCCGGCACCGGCGTGCCGGAGCCACCCTCGCTGGCGATGCCGACCTGCACCGCGGCGGTTTGCGGTCCGCCATAGGTCGCGATCCAGCCGTGATCCATCAGCACGTCGAGACCGAGGATATCGGCATAGAAGCGCTTCGCGGCGGCGATATTATCGGTCGCGATATTGGCGACGATGCGCTTGACCCGCATGGCAACCGATCCGGCTCAGCACGCGCTCAACACTTGGCGCGCTTCTGTTCCTGCTCGACGCCGCGTTTCACGCTTGCCGAGGCGCGCGGATATTTGCGGTTCACCTCGTTGAGCGAGGCGCAGGCCATTTCCTTCTGGCCAATGGCGGCGAGCGACTGGCCGAGCCGCAGCAAAGCGTCGGGCGCCTTCGCCGACTTGTCGTGATTGCGCACGACGACGAGGAAGCTGTCGGCGGCGTCCTGATAGCGCTGGCGCTGGAACAGGCTTTCGCCGAGCCAGTATTGCGCTTCCGCCGTCTGGCGATCGTTCGGATATTTCTTCACGAAGTCGCGAAAGGTCTGCTCGGCCAGTGCGTAATCCTTGCGCAGCACATAGCCGTAAGCGAGGTCGTATTCGTCCTTCGGCGTGTTGGACGGCGGCGCGGTCATGCCCGGCGCGGCGTTCGTCGGCGCGGGCGCAGTCTGGAAC
>JAEWJH010000053.1 GCA_023386635.1 Pseudomonadota bacterium | reverse complement strand
CATCGATGCGGACAATGCGAGCCCCGAGCATCTGGACGAGGTTCTCCTCGTTCTGGGTGAGCTTGGCGCCATCAATGTGCGGCGAGCCTACGGCAATTGGGCGAAGGTCAGCCTCAAGGGCTGGGGCAATCTGACCGGCATCCATTCGATCGTCCCGATGCAGCAATTCGACGTCGCCAAGGGCAAGAGCGCAACGGACATGCGCATGACGATCGACGCCATGGACCTGCTTTACCGCGGGCATGTCGACGGCTTCGGAATCATGTCCAGCGACAGCGACTTCCTCCCCCTCGCTCAGAGGATTCGCGAGGAAGGCCTTCCGGTCTACGGTTTCGGCACGGCGAAGACGCCACTCGGTTTTCGCCAGGCCTGCACGCGATTCTTCGATGTCGCCGCGCTCAGTCTCCCGCATGATGCTGAAGCCGCGGAAGAGGCGCAGCAGGAATCCTCCAACGCTGTCGACGACGAGCTGATCGAATTGCTGGGCCAGGCCTATAAGGCCTCCAAGCGTGACGACGACGGCTATGCATCCCTGTCGGAACTCGGCCAACGGGCGACCGCAGTCTCCAGCTTCGCCGCACGCAACTACGGCTTCACGCGCCTTTCGGACCTCATCCGTTCCGTCCCGAACTTCGACGTCAAATCGGCTCCGGATGGAAGCCTGCTCGTCAAGCGCCTGCGCTAGAGCAACTCCAGAATCAGGATGACGTCGTCGCCTTCCGCGATGTTCGCGCGACGCCGAACTTCGGCTTTGACAGGCAGCAGATAGCCGCCGCTCTTCTGCGGAAAGACCGACGTGCGCCAGGTGACGTCATCGATCGTCGCTTCCACTCGCACCGACCCAAACCCTCCGCGTCGCATCAAGCTTTCCGCCCGGATTTCCTGAGCCTGGTCCTCCGGAATGTTGAGGAAGTGCCACGTCGCGCTCTCCCCGCTCCAGCGCCAAAGCTTCGTTTGGACCCGCATTACTAGACGGCTGGCACCGACGCGGCGGCACGCTGAAGGCGCAATCGATGTTCTCGCAGGGCCGTGTAGAGACCGCTGCAGGCGATCAACGCGGCCCCGACGATCGTGGGAGTGGTCGGGAAATCCGAGAACAGGAGCCAGCCGTACGCCGTAGCGGCCACAATTTGGAGATAATCGAACGGTGCGATCACCGATACAGGTGCCCTGAGCGATGACGTCATCAGCAGCTGGCCCAGACCGCCTGCAAGGCCTCCCGCCATCGCGAACCCGATCGCCTGCGCGCTATGCCACCCACCGGAGAACGGAAGCGCAAGACCGCCTACCACGATGCCGGATACCGCGAACCAGAAGACGATGGCCGCGACATTCTCGCTTCGTTGAAGATGTCGCAGAGTCGTCGTGACGCCCGCCTGCCCGACGGCTCCGACGAGGGCGATCGTTACACCCAGTAACGGCAGGCTCGACCCGCCCGGGCGGGCAACGATTAGGACACCGACGAAGCCCAGGACCACTGCCGTCCATCGGTGCGGTCCGACATGTTCCTTTAGGATCAGAAACGAGAGAATCGTCGCGAAGATCGGAGCGGTGAAGTTGATCGCCGTCGCATCGGCCAGCGGCAGCAAGATCAGAGCCTGGAAGGTCAGCCCCATGGACAGCAGGCCCAAGGCACATCGCCAGACGTGTGCCATCGGCCGGTTCGGTCGCAGCGCCGCCAGACTCTCGCGCTTCAGAATCCAGAAGAGAACCACCGGCAGGCTGAACAGCGACCGGTAGAAGACGAGCTCGGGGGCGTTGAGCCCCTCCTCCGAAGCCAGCTTCAGCAGCGCGCCCATCGTCGCGAAGCTGAACCCCGAGCCGATCCGGCAGAGAATGCCGCTGACCACATGCTCATGATCATGTGCAGCGGCGTTCTCCGCCATTGGCGATCACCTCTCCAGCTTGCGGTAGCTCGTGCGGTGTGGGCGGGTAGCCTCTTCGCCAAGGCGCCGGACCTTGTCCTCTTCGTAGGCTTCGAAGTTACCCTCGAACCATTCGACATGGCTGTCGCCTTCGAACGCGAGAATGTGCGTTGCTAGGCGATCGAGGAAGAAGCGGTCGTGGCTGATGACTACGGCGCAACCGGCGAAATTCTCGATCGCTTCTTCGAGCGCGCCCAATGTTTCGACGTCGAGGTCGTTGGTAGGCTCGTCGAGCAGCAGGACGTTACCTCCCCGCTTCAGCATCTTGGCGATGTTGACGCGGTTGCGCTCACCGCCCGACAGCTTGCCGACGTTTTTCTGCTGATCCTGGCCCTTGAAGTTGAAGGCGCCGACATAGGCGCGCGTCGACTGGTCGTGGCCGTTGACCTTCATGTAGTCTAGCCCGTCCGAAATCTCCTCCCAGACGTTCTTCTTGTCGTCGAGGTGATCGCGGCTCTGGTCGACGTAGCCGAGATGCACGGTCGGTCCGATGTCGACCTCACCCGAGTCCGGCTGCTCCTGCCCGGTGATCAGCTTGAACAGGGTCGACTTACCCGCTCCGTTCGGACCGATGACGCCAACGATACCGCCGGGCGGCAGCGTGAACGACAGATCGTCGAACAGCAGCTTATCGCCATAGGCCTTCGAGACGTTCTTGACCTCGATGACCTTGCCGCCAAGCCGTTCCGGCACCTGGATGAGAATCTCGGCCTTGCCGGGCACGCGCTTTTCCTGCGACGCCACGAGTTGGTCGAACTTGGCGATACGCGCCTTGGACTTGGTCTGGCGGCCCTTGGCGCCCTGCCGGATCCACTCGAGTTCGTCCTTGATCGCCTTCGCGCGTCCGGACTCCTCGCGCTCCTCCTGCTCCATGCGCTTGGCTTTTTTCTCGAGGTAGGTCGAGTAATTGCCCTCGTACGGGAAGTACTTGCCGCGATCGATTTCCAGGATCCAGCTGACGACATTGTCGAGGAAGTAGCGGTCGTGGGTGATCATCAGCACCGCGCCGGCATATTCCTTGACATGATTCTCAAGCCACTCGACGCTCTCGGCGTCGAGATGGGTGGTCGGCTCGTCGAGAAGCAGGATCGACGGCTTCTGGATGAGCAGGCGGGTCAGAGCTACCCGGCGCTTCTCGCCGCCCGACAGGTTGGCGACCGACGAGTCGCCCGGCGGGCAGCGAAGGGCCTCCATCGCGACTTCGAGCTGGTTGTCGAGGGTCCAGC
>JAEWJH010000051.1 GCA_023386635.1 Pseudomonadota bacterium | reverse complement strand
CCTCATGGGTGTGTGGTGGCTGATCCGCCGCCGCAAACGTGTTCCGGAAATCGTGGAGGAGTGAGATGCTGGCCGATCTGTCGCGCGCCGCGGGCAACTATTTGCACGACGTGTTCGTCGGCAATCTCGATTGGGGCATTCTCGTCGGCTACGTCGCGCAGGCGATGTTCGCGATGCGTTTCGTGGTGCAATGGATCGCGTCCGAACGTGCGGGCCGCAGCGTCGTGCCGACCACGTTCTGGGTGTTCTCGATCGGCGGCGGCATCATGCTGCTCGGCTACGCGATCTACCGCAAGGATCCGGTGTTCATCCTCGGGCAGGCGTTCGGCGTGTTCGTCTATCTGCGCAATCTGCAGTTCGTGATGCGCGGCAAGGGCGGGGGTGCAGCGGCCTAACCCTTTACTTTCGCCATCGCCGCGAAACCGCGTTCGAGATCGGCGATCAGATCGTTGACGTCTTCGAGGCCGATATGGAAACGCAAGGTCGGCCCGCCGGGCTGCCACGGCGTCGCCGTGCGATACTCGGCGCAGTCGAACTGGATGACGAGGCTTTCGAAGCCGCCCCACGAATAGCCCATGCCGAACAGCGCCAGTTCGTCCATGAAGGCATGGACGGCTTTCTCGGGCATCGGCCTGAGCACCAGACCGAACAGGCCGCAGGCGCCGGTGAAGTCGCGCTTCCACAACGCATGGCCCGGATTGCTCTCGAGCGCGGGGTGCAGCACGCGCAGGACCTCCGGGCGTTGCTCGAACCAGCGCGCGATCTGCAACGCCGACGCCTGATGCTGCGCGAGCCGCACGCCGAGCGTGCGGAAACCGCGCAGCGCAAGAAATACATCGTCCGGGCCGGCGCAGAGGCCGAGCGTGCCGGCGGTGTCCTTTAGCCGGCCGATCGCGCGTTCGTTGGCCGAGACGGTGCCGAACATGATGTCGGAATGGCCGCCGAGATATTTGGTGCCCGCCTGGATCGACAGATCGACGCCTTTGCCGAATGCATCGAAGTAGAGCGGCGTCGCCCAGGTGTTGTCCATCAAGACGAGCGCGTCACGCGCGTGCGCGACCGATGCGATCGCGGGAATGTCCTGCATCTCGAAGCTTTGCGAGCCGGGCGCTTCGGTGAACACCGCACGGGTGTTCGGCCGGAAGAGCTTTTCGATTCCCGCGCCGATCGCCGGATCGTAATACGTGGTCTCGACGCCGAACCGCTTGAGGATCGAATCGCAGAAAATGCGGGTGGGCCGATAGGCGGTGTCGGTCACCAGCAGGTGATCGCCGGTGGAGACCGCGGCGAACAGGGCGGTGGAGATCGCTGCGAGGCCGGACGGCAGCAGCGACACTCCGGCGCAGGCCGGTCCGTCGATCGCCATCAGCGCTTGTTCCAAAGCTTCCGTCGTCGGCGTGCCGCGGCGGCCGTATTGATAGCGCGAGCGGTGCGCCACCTGATCGGCAGCGTTGGGATAAAGCACCGTCGAAGCGTGGAAAACCGGGGGATTGACGAAACCGAAGTGGGCCTGCGGATCGCGCCCGGCGGTCACGAGGCGGGTGGCGGTGCGTTGGGAACTGTCGGGCTTTTTGCTGCTCATGTCGCCGCTCGGAAGACTGCGCTGGAGGACCGGCGATATACCGCCTGAAACGCGAGGTGCGTCAACCCCTTGACCTGATGCAGGGTTCGTTCTGTGATGGGATCGATCAATTCAAGTGATGGACGGTCCCATGTACGGCTTCTTGCAACGTATTGTCTTGCTGCTCGCGGCTGCACTGATCGTGACGGCGCAGAGCGCTGATGCGCAAACCCTCAAGACGGTGAAGGAGCGTGGCACGCTGATCTGCGGCGTCAGCCAGGGATTGCCGGGCTTCTCCAATCCCGACGACAAGGGCAACTGGACCGGCCTCGACGTCGATTTGTGCCGCGCCATCGCCGCGGCGATCTTCAACGATCCGGGCAAGGTCAAGTTCACCGGTCTCTCGGCCAAGGACCGTTTCACCGCGCTGCAGTCCGGCGAGATCGACGTGCTCTCGCGCAACTCCACCTGGACGCTGTCGCGCGACAGCTCGCTCGGTCTCAACTTCGCCGGCGTGAATTATTACGACGGCCAGGGCTTCATGGTCCGCAAGGCGCTGAAGGTCAATTCGGCGTTAGAGCTCAACGGCGCTTCGGTCTGCACCCAGACCGGCACCACCACCGAGCTTAATCTCGCGGACTATTTCCGCGCCCATAAGATGAAATACGAGGTGACGGCATTCGCCACCGCGGACGAAACCGTGAAGGCCTATGACAGCGGCCGCTGCGACGTGTTCACCACCGACGTCTCGCAGCTCTATTCGGAAAAGCTCAAGCTCGCCAACCAGAACGACCACGTCATCCTCCCGGAGATCATCTCGAAGGAACCGCTCGGGCCGGTGGTCCGTCATGGCGACGATCAGTGGTTCGATATCGTCAAGTGGACGTTGTTCGCGATGATCAATGCCGAGGAACTCGGCATTTCCAAATCGACGCTCGACGAGGCAATGAAATCCGAGAAGCCGGACGTGAGGCGGTTCGTCGGCACCGAGGGCAATTACGGCGAACAGCTCGGCCTCACCAAGGACTGGGCGGCGCGCATCGTCCGTCACGTCGGCAATTATGGCGAGAGCTTCGAGCGCAATGTCGGCACCGGCTCGCGGCTCGGCATCGCGCGCGGGCTGAACAATCTGTGGAATAACGGCGGCATCCAGTACGCCCCGCCGATCCGCTGACGACACCGCCCCCGGGCCGCGAGGGGATCATGCCGGCATCGACGCAATCCCCGGCTGCCCCGGCTGCCCTAGCCGCCCCGGTGGCCGCGCCGCGGGCAAGCCTCTTGCGCGACCCGCGGCTGCGCGGGCTGTTCTATCAATGCGTGCTGCTCGCGCTGGTGATCGGGGTTGGCGTTGAGTTCGCGCTCAATGCGAAAGCCAATCTCGAGGCGCAGCGGATCGCCACCGGCTTTGGCTTCCTCGACAACACCGCAGGCTTCGGCGTCAATCAGACGCTGATCCCGTATCAGGAATCCGACAGCTACGGCCGGGTGTTTCTGGTCGGGCTGCTCAACACGTTGCTGGTGGCCGTGCTCGGTATCGTCTTCGCCACCGTGATCGGTTTTGCCGTCGGCATCGCGCGGCTGTCGTCGAACTGGCTGCTGGCGCGGCTCGCGGGCGTCTATGTCGAGGTGATCCGCAACCAGCCGCTGCTGTTTCAGATCCTGTTCTGGTATCTGGCGGTGCTCGGCGCCATGCCGCCGCCGCGCCAGAGCGTCGGGGTCGGCCTTCAGCCGATCTTGCTGTGGCTCGCCGACGGTGCCGCGACGTTACGGGTCCTCGGCGGGATCGAAGCTGGCCTGCGGCTGACAGCCGACTGGATCGGGCCGCCGATGATCTATCTCAACAACCGCGGCATGGTGCTGCCGGAGCCGTCGCTGCATGCCGGCGCGAGCGCGGTCGGGCTTGCGGTGGTCGTCGCCATCGCTGCGACGATCGCGCTGCGCCTCTGGGCGCGCCGCCGGCAGGCTGCGACCGGGCGGCCGTTCCCGATGCTGGCGGTCGGCATCGCGCTGATCGTCGGCTTGCCGCTGCTCGTCACCGCCATCGTCGGCAGCCCGCTCGCGTTGGAACGCCCGGTGCTGCGCGGCTTTAATTTTTCCGCCGGCGTCCGGCTCATTCCCGAACTCGTCGCGCTGCTGATCGCGCTGTCGACCTACACGGCCGCCTTCATCGCCGAGATCGTCCGCGCCGGCATCGAAGCGGTGGCGAAGGGGCAGACCGAGGCGGCGCAAGCGCTGGGGCTCAGCCGCGCCCAGGCGCTGCGCTTTGTCGTTATCCCGCAGGCCATGCGGGTGATCATTCCGCCGCTCACCAGCCAGTATCTCAACCTCACCAAGAACTCATCGCTGGCGGTCGGTATCGGCTATCCCGATCTGTTCGCGGTGTTCGCCGGCACGACCTTGAACCAGACCGGGCAGGCGATCGAAATCCTCGGTATCACCATGGCGGTCTATCTGGTGATCTCGCTCGCCACCAGCGCGGCGATGAACGCCTATAACGCGCGCATCGCGCTCAGGGAGCGGTAGCGATGGCCGTCTCTTATCTCCGCCGCGCCATGGCCGAGCCGGAGCCGCCGCCGGCCGCGTCGCATGGCGTGTGGGCGCGCACGCGCGAACGCCTGTTTTCCGGGCCGCTGAATATCCTGATGACGGTGCTGAGTGCGATCGTCCTCGCCGCCGTCGCCGTGCCGCTGTTGCGCTTTCTCGTGATCGATGCGGTCTGGGATGGCGCTTCGCGGGTCGACTGTCTGGCGGAGACAGTCGGGCATCCGGTCGGTGCGTGCTGGCCGTTCATTGGGGCGAAGTTCACGCAGCTCGTCTACGGCTTCTATCCCTGGGGTCAGCACTGGCGCGTCGATCTGACTTTCGTGCTCGGTGTCGTGCTGCTGCTGCCGTTGTTGATCCCGCGCGCGCCGTTCAAGCTCGCCAACGCGATCCTGTTCTTCGGCGTCTTTCCGATCGTCGCGTTCTACCTGCTGGTCGGCGGCCGCTTCGGCCTTGAGCACGTGGAAACCCGGTCGTGGGGCGGGCTGCTGGTGACGCTGGTGGTGGCGGGAACCGGCATCGTCGTGTCGTTGCCGCTCGGCATCCTGCTGGCGCTCGGCCGTCGCTCGCAGATGCCGATCGTGCACAGCCTGTCGGTCATCTTCATTGAGTTCTGGCGCGGCGTGCCGCTGATCACCATCCTGTTCTTTTCCAGCTACATGCTGCCACTGTTCCTGCCGGGCACCTGGACGCTCGATGCGCTGCTGCGCGTGCTGATCGGCACCGCGCTGTTCGCGTCCGCTTACATGGCCGAGGTGGTGCGCGCCGGCTTGCAGGCGATCCCGCGCGGGCAGATCGAAGCGGGGCAGGCGCTCGGCCTCGGCTACTGGCGGATCATGGGCCTGATCGTCATGCCGCAGGCGCTGCGGCTCGTCATTCCCGGCATCGTCAACACCTTCATCGGCCTCTTCAAGGACACGACGCTGGTTTTGATCGTCGCGATCTTCGATTTCCTCGGCCAGATGCGCGCGGCCTTTGCCGATCCCAACTGGGCGACGCCGAACACGCTGTTCACCGGCTTTGCCTTCGCCGGCATCGTCTATTTCCTGTTCTGCTTCGGCATGTCGCGCTATTCGCTGTTCGTCGAGCATCGGCTCAAACGCGGGCGATAGGGACACTCATGAGCACCAAGCCGCCTGTCGATACGAGCAGCATCCACACCACGCAGAACGCGACGGCGATCGAGATGGCCGGCGTGCACAAATGGTACGGTCAGTTTCATGTGCTGCGCGACATCAACCTGACGGTGGGGCGTGGCGAGCGGATCGTCATCGCCGGGCCGTCGGGGTCGGGCAAGTCGACCTTGATCCGCTGCATCAACGCGCTGGAGGAATATCAGCGTGGGCGGATCGTCGTCGACGGCATCGAACTGTCCGATGACGTGAAGAAAGTAGAGATCGTGCGCCGCGACGTCGGCATGGTATTCCAGCAGTTCAATCTGTTTCCGCACCTCACCGTGCTGCAGAATTGCACGCTCGCGCCGATCTGGGTACGGCACATGGCGAAGAAGGACGCGGAAGCCGCGGCACGGCATTACCTCGAGCGAGTGCGTATCCCCGAGCAGGCCGACAAATATCCGGGGCAGCTTTCAGGCGGTCAGCAGCAGCGCGTAGCCATCGCGCGGGCGCTGTGCATGAACCCGAAGATCATGCTGTTCGACGAGCCGACCTCGGCGCTCGATCCGGAAATGGTCAAGGAAGTGCTCGACACCATGGTGCAACTGGCGCTGGACGGCATGACCATGCTGTGCGTCACCCACGAAATGGGCTTCGCGCGGCAGGTGGCGAACCGCGTGGTGTTCATGGACGAAGGCCAGATTGTCGAGGCCAATGCGCCGCAGGAGTTCTTCGACAACCCGCAGCACGAGCGGACCAAGCTCTTCCTGAGCCAGATTTTGCGCTGACAAGGTTAGAGAACGCCGATCGGTATTTTCAGATAGGATCGGCCGTTGCTTTCAGGCGGCGGCAGGCGGCCGGCGCGCAGATTGACCTGTAGCGCATGCAGGATGAGCTTGGGCATCGGCAGCGTGCTGTCGCGCTTCTCCCGCTCCGCGATGAATGCGGCCCGGGACACGCGGCCCTTGATGTGCGGATTGGAGCGCCGCTGGTCGGCGACCGTGGACTCCCATTTCGGCTCCCGCCCGCCCGGCTGATAGTCGTGGCCGGTAAACAGCCGCGTGTCGTCGGGCAAGGCGAGGATCTCCTGGATCGAGTCATAGAGGGCGCCGGCGCTGCCGCCGGGAAAGTCAGCGCGGGCGGTGCCGTAGTCAGGCTGGAACAGCGTGTCATGCACGAAGGCGGCGTCGCCGAACACATAAGTGATCGAAGCGAGCGTGTGGCCCGGCGAAAACATCACCGAGCCTTGTAGTGAGCCGACCGTGAGCGTGTCGCCGGCCTCGAACAGTTGATCCCATGCCGATCCGTCCATCGGGAGATCGGGCGTGTTGTAGATGTCGCGCCAGAGCTTCTGCACCTCGACGATCTTTGCGCCGATGGCGATCGGCGCGCCGAGCTTGTCCTTCAGATAGGAGGCCGCGGAAAAATGGTCCGCGTGCGGATGGGTGTCGAGGATCCAGTCGACGGTGAGCTTGCGCCGCGCGATCTCGTTGAGCAAGGCATCGGCGGTCTCGGTCGAGACGCGGCCGGCCTTTTCGTCATAGTCGAGCACCGGATCGATGATCGCGGCGTGCTGCGTGGCGGGATCGACCACGAGATAGACGATGCTGGATGTCGCGGGATGGTAAAATCCGGAAACATCCGGAGACTGTCGTTCCTTTGCCATGACAAATCATAGCAAATTTTTCTTCAGTCTTCGTAGATCATCTTGCGGGTCATGCCGCCGTCCACGACGAAATTGGCACCGGTGATGAAGCCGGCGCGTTCGCGATCCAGCAGAAACGCGACGATTTCGGCGATGTCGGATGGTTTGCCGACGCGCCCGGCCGGGTGCTGCGCATGATCGCGTCGCTTGAGCGCGGCATAACGTCCGGTCTCGATCCAGCCGGGTGAGACGCAATTGACACGAATTGCCGGTCCGAGGCTGATCGACAGCGCATGAGTGAGGGCGACGATGGCGCCCTTCGATGCGGAATAGGATTCCGTGTTCGCTTCCGACATCAGCGCCCGCGTCGATGCGATGGTGACGATGGCGCCTTTGCTTTGGCGCAACGCCTTCTCGGCTTCTCGCGCGAACAGGAAAGCAGCGGTCACATTCGTGTCCATCACGCGGCGCCATTCGGTCAGCGTCAGGCGGCGCATCGGCTTGCGAATCATCACACCGGCGTTGGAAACGAGCGCGTCGATGCGGCGGAAATGTTTAACGGTCTCGCGGACCGCCCGACGGGCGGTGGCTTCATCGGCCACGTTGCCATCAATCGGCAGGATGTTGCGTTTGCCGGCAAATGCGCGCTTGAGCGTCGCGGTCTCGCGATCGACCACGCAGATTCGCCAGCCGTCGGCGAGAAGGTGATGACAGATCGCTTTGCCGATGCCGTTGGCGCCGCCCGTGACGATCGCGACCCGCGCCGCCACGGTCAGCCTTTTTCCACCGCGAGGTCCGGCCGCGCGCCCCATTCCGACCATGAGCCGTCATAGAGCGCTTGCGGCGGCTTGCCGATGGCGTCGAGCGCGAGCCACAGGATCGCGGCGCTGACACCGGAGCCGCAACTGGTGATCACCGGTTTGCCGGTATCGACGCCGGCCTTGGCGAAAGCGTCGCGAATCTTGTCCGCGCCGACCAGCGATCCGTTCTCCACGAGCGTGGACGAGGGCACGTTGAACGAGCCGGGCATATGTCCGCCGCGCAGGCCGGGACGCGGTTCGGGCGCTTCGCCACGGAATCGATCAGCCGGCCGCGCGTCCACCACCTGCGTATCGGTGCCGTTCAGAGCCATCTGCACGTCGCCCTGCATGGCGACGGCGCCGGTGTTCATCTCCGCCTTGAATGTCTTGGCGGGGCGCTTGACGTCGCCTGTTTCGAGCGGCTGGCCGGCCGCCTTCCAGCGCGGCAGGCCGCCATCGAGGATGAAGACATTGCGCGCGCCGAAAATCCGGAAGGTCCACCAAACCCGCGGCGCGGCGAACAGGCCGGCGCCGTCGTAACAGATGATGGTGTCGTCGTTGCCGATGCCGAGCGCGCCGACCGCCTTGGCGAAGGCGTCGGGACCGGGAAGCATATGCGGCAGGTCGGTGCTTTTGTCGGCGATCTCGTCGATGTCGAAAAACACCGCGCCGGGAATATGACCCTCGCGGTATTCGCGATGCGCGTCCCGCTTTTGCGCCGGAAGGTAGAACGAGCCGTCGACGACTACGAGGTTGGGATCGTTGATGTGCGCCGCGAGCCAGTCGACGGATTTCAGCCAAGGACTCGTCAGTTTAGATTCTGCCATGGTCATTCCCGTCAACGCCTCGAAGGCCGGATCGGTTCAGTTTTTCTCAAACGGCGGTTTGATGGTGGATTTACGCTCGAGCCAAGCCGGCACCGGAAGGTTTTTCGACCGCAGGAAATCCGGATTGAACAGCTTCGACTGATAGCGCGTGCCATAATCGCAGAGCACGGTGACGATCGTGTGGCCCGGCCCCAGTTCCTTGGCGAGGCGGATCGCGCCGGCGATGTTGATGCCGCTCGAACCGCCGAGGCAGAGCCCTTCATGTTCGAGCAGATCGAAGATGATTGGCACGGCTTCCAAGTCGGGGATCAGATAGGCCTTGTCGACGTGGATATCCTCGATGATCGGCGTGATGCGGCCGAGGCCGATGCCTTCGGTCACCGAGCCGCCCTCGGTCGACTTCACCTCGCCATGAGCGAACAGGTTGTACATCGCCGCGCCGTAAGGGTCGGCGACGCCGATAACGATGGTCTTGCTCTTCTCGCGCAGGAAGGTCGACGTGCCCGCAAGCGTGCCGCCGGTGCCGACCGAGCAGATGAAGCCGTCGATGTTGCCGCCGGTCTGCTCCCAGATTTCCGGGCCGGTCGAGACGTAGTGCGCCTTGCGGTTGTCCAGATTGTTCCACTGGTCGGCGAAGAGGACGCCCTTGCTCTCGGTCTTGCGAAGCTGCTCGGCGAGCCGGCGGCCGACATGCTGGTAATTGTTCGGATTGCTGTAAGCGAGCGCCGGGACCTCGACAAGTTCGGCGCCGAACAGTCGCAGCGTGTCCTTCTTCTCCTGGCTCTGGGTCTCGGGGATGACGATGATGGTCCGGTAGCCGCGCGCGCTCGCGACCACGGCAAGCCCGATCCCGGTATTGCCGGCTGTCGCCTCGACCACCAGGCCGCCCGGCTGCAGTTCGCCGCGCTTCTCCGCCTCGACGATCATTTGCCGGCCGGCGCGGTCCTTGACCGACTGGCCGGGGTTCATGAACTCCGCCTTGCCGAGAATGGTGCAGCCCGTCACTTCGGATGCGTGCCGCAGCTTGATCAGCGGGGTGTTGCCGATGGCGTCAACGACGCCGTCACGAATAGTCATGCAGTCTTTCGCCATGAGGTTGGGGGCGGGGATCGCTGCGGACGGTAAAGGATGCGCCGGAAAGCGACAAGGCCACTGGCCTCGAAGAGACGAAATTGTCGCTTGCGTTCAATATTTTAGCCGATTGTTTCCGGCGGGGCTTGCGAGAGGAAATGGCGGGTCCGGCAACGATCCCGAAACCATACTCCGGAAGAAACGCGCCGCGCCTTGGGCGAGTTCACCGATTTTTGCGGCCCCCCGACATATCCCGGCAGGATACGTGCCGCACACGCGGCCGGGCAGGGCGAGTTCCAGTGCGGCGATCATGAAGCTCGACATCAGTACGTTGTTTCTGGTGACGATCTATGTCGAGGCCATCCTCGGCCTGCTTTTGCTGTTCGTCTGGGCGCAGAACACGTCGATCCATGCGGTCGCCTGGTGGGGGTTCGGTCATCTCTGCCGCGCCGGCTCGATCGTCCTGTTCGGCATGTACGGCTCGGCGCCCGATCTGGTGACCATCGATCTCGCCAATGCGGTGCTGTTCACGTCCTACGCGGTGACCTGGACCGGCGCTCGCGTGTTCGACGGACGTCCGGCGGAGCCGGTCTATCTCGTGACCGGCGCGGTTCTGTGGCTGTTGATCTGCCGGCTGCCGGGCCTGTCGGATTCTCTCGCGCTGCGCGTACTGCTCGCCTCCGGCATCATCGCCTCCTATACGTGGCTGACGGCGTTCGAGTTCTGGCGCGGCCGTGCCGAGGCGCTGGTCTCGCGCTGGCCGGCGATCTTCATGCTGTTCGCCCACGGCGCGCTGTTTCTGCTGCGCACGCCGCTCGTTGCGGTGCTGCCGTGGTTGTCGACCAACGATATCTACGGCAGCGTCTGGCTGACCGTTCTCAGCTTCGAAGCGCTGCTGTTCACGATCTCGATCGCGTTCATCCTGCTGGCGATGGCGAAGGAACGCACCGAACTGCGGCACAAAACGGCGGCGATGATCGATCCGCTGACCGGGCTGCCGAACCGACGCTCGTTTATGGAGGAGGCCGCGCGCCTCACCGAACGCCATCGCAGCCATCCGAAACCGGTGACGGTGCTGCTGATGGACATGGATCATTTCAAGTCGATCAATGATCGGTTCGGTCATGCGATCGGCGATCAGGTGCTCGAAGTGTTCGCCGAAACGGTACGGCAGTCGGTCCGCAGCTCCGATCTGATCAGCCGTCTCGGCGGTGAGGAATTCGCGGCGGTGCTCTACGATATCAGCCGCGAGAAGGCGTTTGCGGTCGCCGACCGCATCCGCACCGGCTTCGCGCAAGCCGCGCTTGAAGTGGACGATCATCCGATCGCCGCGACCGTGAGCATTGGTCTCGCGCATTGCGAACTGGAGGCATTCGAACTCGGCGAACTGCTGGCGCAGGCGGACCGGGCGCTCTATGTGGCCAAGGAGCGGGGCCGCAACCGCGTCGAAACCGCGTCGCTCGCTCTCTATCGCGGCGAGGACGAGCGCCCTGCTGCCGCAAGCGCGTTGGCTGCATCCACCCACTCGACGGCCGCCTGACATTATTGTCTGACCTTGCTGCCTGACGTTGTCGGTTGAGCGTGCCGGCCTCGTGTGGCGGCCCACCATTCGGGTAGCGGCGATTCCGCATTTGACGGCTCCCCGCGGTTTGTCCAATTTAGCGTCCAAGACACGGTTCAAAGGAAGCCGGAGCCATCTCATGGCCGGTGCTCCGATGCCGGATGTGTGAGGGGCGCACGTTTAAGGGCGCAAGGGAGGAACTTCATGAAGAAACGCACAATGGCAACATGGCTTGGCTGCGCTGCGGCCGGCCTGCTGATGACCGCCTCGGCACAGGCCGAGAACATCAAGATCGGCGTCATGCTGCCGTTTTCGGGCGTGAATGCCGATCTCGGCGACGTGCAGATGAAGGCGATCGATCTGTATATGAAGCTGCACGGCAAGGATGCTGCGCCGCACACGATCGAACTGGTGAAGCGCGATGAAGGTCCGCCGTCGGGCGCCAACGCCAAGACGGTCGCGACCGAACTGATCACGCGCGACAAGGTGAACATGATCCTCGGCGTGATCTTCTCGCCGTCGGCCATCGCCATGGCGCCGGTGATGACGCAGGCGAAGATCCCGTTCGTGATGACCAATGCCGGCACGGCGTGGATCACCAATCTGTCGCCCTATATCGTGCGGTTCTCATTCAGCATGTGGCACGACGGCTACGCCATGGGCCAGTACGCGGCGAAGGACCTGAAGTGCAAGACCGCGGCCATGGGCTACACCGACTTCCCACCGGGCAAGGACTCCACCGACGCCTTCAAGATGTCGTTCGAGAAGAACGGCGGCAAGATCACCGACTCCATCCCGATGGGTAACCCCGCGCAGGTGCCGGACATGGCGCCGTTCTTCCAGCGCGTGAAGGACGCGAAGCCGGATTGCTTCTACGTCTTCATCCCGTCGGGCAATCACGCCTCGGCGGTGGTCAAGACCTACGGCGAACTTGGCCTGCGGCAGGCCGGCATCAAGCTGGTCGGGCCGAAGGACGTGATCCCGGACAGCAAGCTGCAGCCGATGGGCGACGCCGCGGTCGGCACCATCGTGATGAGCTCGTATTCCAACGACCTCGACAACAAGGTGAACAAGGAATTCGTCAAGGCCTGGCACGACGCCTACGGCAAGGACAATTATCCGGACTTCATGTCGGCGGCGGCCTGGGATTCCATGCACGCCGTGTTCCAGACCATCAAGAAGCTGAACGGCAAGTTCACCGGCGAGCAGTTCGTCGATGCGCTCAAGAACTGGTCGGGCGAGGGCCCGCGCGGTCCGGTCAAGATCGACCCAGCCACTCGCGACATCGTCCAGAACGAATACGCGCTCGAAGTGATCAAGAAGCCGGACGGCAAGCTCGGCACCAAGGTCCTTGGCACGGTTCCGCAGGTCAAGGACGAGTGCAAGGAGCTCAAGGTCGGCCGTTGCGGCGAGGCTCCGAAGTAAGACAGGCCGTCGGGCGCGTCTGACCAGGACGCGCCCGCCGCTCTTTTTTTTTCCGGACGCGCGGCCACAGGGCTGCGCGGCCGCGTTTCCTGACACGCACAGAGACATTCCGTGCCTTCATTCGCCGCGATTGTCAGCATCCTGTTCGACGGCTTCGCCTACGCGATGGTGCTGTTCATCATCTCGGTCGGGCTGTCGATCACCATGGGATTGATG
>JAEWJH010000043.1 GCA_023386635.1 Pseudomonadota bacterium | reverse complement strand
GGGTCGTAGTGCCCGTGTATGGTCCACCGCAGGGGTCCGGGAGCGACGGGTGCGAACCGCCGCCCGCAGAAAGCCGCATCGTCACGGGCTGAATCTCCGGCCCGCGACCCCGCCACGCCTTCCGGCGTGGCAGGCTGCTCATCATCAAGACGCCTCTAGATGACGCCCTCGTGAGCAGGACGGACATAGGATTATAGGCATATAGGAAGAAAGTCAAGAGGCGGATTGGGTCACGCTCTCTCCGCCGTCATGCGCGGACTTGTTCCGCGCATCCACATCTTGCTTCCTTTTTGACGGCACCAAAGACGTGGATGCCCGCGACAAGCGCGGGCATGACGTGGCGAGAGCGGGGCCGCCGCATCCTTCGAGACGCGCCTGCGGCGCTCCTCAGGATGAGGCGGGGTGAGAGGCGCAGTTCATCACGCGCCTCTCACGGCGCGAGCGCGACCTGCGGGCCGTCCGCCGTTTCGACGCGCACATAGCGCGCGCCGGTGAGGCGGTTGCGGCCACTGGTGACCGTGACCAGCTCGTCGAGCGAGGCCTGGCGCACGTCTTCCTCCGGGCGCGACAGAAACAGCTCGGCGTGGATCATGCCATCGGCTTCGAAGCCGGCCGGATCGATGCCGAGCCGCGCCAGCGTGTTGACGGTGTTTTCCATTTCTTCCTGATCGCGGAAGCGACGCTGCACGAAGGTGGCGCTGGCGAGCCGCTCGGTGACGAGCCCGTGCGCCTGCATCACTTTCTCGAAGCCGTTGTAGGAGAACATGCGCAGCACGAAGGAGATGACCCATGGCGGCCGGGACATCGTGTTCAGAAGCTGCGTGTAGGTTTTCTCGGACACATAGCCGATGCAGCCGGTGGACAGGATGATGTCGGCGCTGCCGGCGATCTTCGCCTGCGCGGCGGTGATGCGATCCGTTTCGAGATTGGCGACGATGCCGTCCCGCAGCAACCCGACTTGTTTGGCGTAGTTGACGGCGTTGCCGGAAATGTCGAGGCCGATGAAGTCGGCGGCGCCGATGTCGGGCCACGAGTCGAAGAATTTCTTATCCAGCGTCATCAATTCGTCAGGCGAAATCGCGGCCATATCCGCCGACGCATAGCGCCGGCGCAGCAGATCGACGTTAACCGGAAAGCGATGCACCGCCGCATTGATGCCGTATGAACAGCCGACGTCGAGGACGCGCGGACGGCGATCATGGATTTTGTGATAGGCGGTGAGGATTTGCCGGATCATCGGATCGGCAAGATCCGGGATGATGTAGTCGAGCGCGCCGAGGATCGAGAAATAGGCGCGCGGGTCCGGCATGATGTAGATGTCGTCGAAGTTCGCTTTCGATGCGTTGATCGCTGAAAAATCTTTCAATAGCCCAGTCCCCATGGTGAGTGGTGTGTGCGGTGCCCCGTTTGTTGATGAGGGTGGGACCCTAACGGCATAGGCAGCGAGGCACAACCTTCGATTCCATGAGGAAAATCGCTCATTTTACTGTCTGTGGCGAACAAACAGCGATCATCGCGCGTCACATGCGCACGTTGCATCCTCATCGCTTCAGCGCGGATGGTCGGGCGATCGTCGCGTTACGACGAGAAAGACGTCAGCGCCGCTCGTTGACGAGCCGTGCGATCGCGGCGCGCAGCTCCGGCATGCCGGCGCCGGTTTCCGACGAGGTGACGAGCACGTCGGGAAATGCGGCCGGGCGCTTGGCGATCGCCGCGCGCGTCTCGTCGATGCGGCGCGCGAGTTCGTCGGGCTTCACCGCGTCGGATTTTGTCAGCACGATTTCGTGGCTGACGGCGGCCTGACCGAGCGTGTCGAGCACCTCGTCGTCGGTCGCTTTCAGTCCGTGGCGCGCGTCGATCAGCACATAGACGCGGGCGAGGTTGCGCCGGCCGCGCAGATAATCGTGGATCAGCGAGGTCCAGGCCGCGACCTTGTCCTTCGGCGCGGCGGCGAAGCCGTAGCCGGGCATGTCGACGAGCGAGATGTTCTTGCCGGCGGAGAAGAAGATCAGTTCCTGCGTGCGGCCCGGCGTGTTGGACGTGCGCGCCAGCGCCTTGCGGCCGGTCAGCGCGTTGATCAGGCTCGATTTGCCGACATTCGAGCGGCCGGCGAGCGCGATCTCGATGCCGTGCGGCTTCGGCAGCGAGGCTGTCGACGAAGCGGCGCTGACGAAATCCCACGGGATCGTGAAGATCTGGCGGCCCTGGTCGAGTTCGGCGCGGGTGAAATCGGTCATGGTCACACTATAGCATCTGTCATGCCCGGACTTGGTCCGGGCATCCCGCTCAAGCGGGCATTGTGCTCCCCTAAACGAGATGGCCGGGACAAGCCCGGCCATGACGTCTTGAGAATTAGAATTATAAACGCGCTTACGTCTGCGTCTTCTTCTTGCCGAACATCGACTTGATGTTGTCGAACAGTTCGATCTTGGCGCCGTTCTTCTTCATGATGATCGACTGCTGGATCACCGACAGGGTGTTGTTCCAGGCCCAGTAGATCACGAGGCCGGCCGAGAACGACGCCAGCATGAAGGTGAAGATCAGCGGCATCCAGTCGAAGATCATCTTCTGGGTCGGATCCGGCGGCGCGGGATTGAGCTTCATCTGCGCCCACATGGTCACGCCCATGATCATCGGCCAGATGCCGAGATGCAGGAAGTGGCCGATCACCGGGATCACCATCGGATCCCACGGAATGAGACCGAACAGCGTGAAGATGTTGGTCGGATCCGGCGCGGAGAGATCCTTGATCCAGCCGAAGAACGGCGCGTGCCGCATTTCGATGGTGATGAACAGAACCTTGTAGAGCGCGAAGAACACCGGGATCTGCACGACGATCGGCAGACAGCCGGCGACCGGATTGATCTTCTCGCGCTTGTAGAGCTCCATCAGCTCCTGCTGCTGCTTCGCCTTGTCGTCCGGATAACGCTCGCGCAGCGCCTGCATCTGCGGCTGCACCGCCTTCATCTTCGCCATCGAGGCGTAGGACTTGTTGGCGAGCGGGAAGAACACCAGCTTGACCAGCACCGTCACCAGCAGAATGGCGATGCCGAAATTGCCGACCAGCCGGTAGATGTAGTCCATCACGAAGAACATCGGCTTGGTGATGAAGTAGAACCAGCCCCAGTCGATCATCAGATCGAACCGGTCGATATTCTGTGTCTTCTCGTAACCGTTGAGGACATTGACCTCCTTGGCGCCGGCGAACAGCCGCGTGCTCACGGAGGCGGTGGCGCCGGGGGCGACCGACTGCGCGTCCTGCAGATAGTCGGTCTGATAGGTCTTCAGCGTGCCGACGGTGCCCGAGGAGAAACGCGCCTTCACATGCGCGTCGGATGCGGGCGCGAGCGTCGCCGCCCAGTATTTGTCGGTGATGCCGAGCCAGGCATTGGTGACGTCGAACTGCTGGCTCTTTTCCTCTTCGATCTTCTTGTAGGTGACTTCCTGCAGGCCCTTGTCTCCGAGAACGCCGATCAGGCCTTCATGCAGGATGTAGTAGCCTTCGATATGCGGCGTGCCGTGGCGCGAGATCAGCGCATAGGGATAGAGCGAGACCGCGGCGCTGCCGCCGTTGGTCACGTCGTCCTTGACGGTGAACAGATATTTGTCGTCGACCGAGATGGTGCGGCGGAAGGTGAGGCCCTCGCCGTTGTCCCAGGTCAGCGTCAGCGGCTGCGTCGGCGTCAGCGCGCCGGAGCCCTGCTGCGTCCACACGGTTTCGGCGTTCGGCAGTTTCGGCGAACCGGACGCAGGCACCCAGCCGAATTCCGCATAGAACGGCTCCGGGCTGCCGGACGGCGACAGCAGCACGATCGACGGCGACTTGGGGTCGACGGTGGTGTGATAGCCGTTGAGGGAAATGTCGTCGATGCGCGCGCCCTTGAGCGCGACCGAACCGCGCAGCGCCGGCGTGTCGATAGCAACGCGCGGGGTGGCTGCGATGGCGGCGGCGCGGGTGACGGGCTGCTG
>JAEWJH010000129.1 GCA_023386635.1 Pseudomonadota bacterium | reverse complement strand
CTGCGACGGTGAGCACCACCACCGCCATCGCCTGATGCGTGATCGCAAGATCGAGCGGCACCACCAGCAGCAGCGTCGCGATACCGATGCCGGCCTGCACCGTCACCAGCGCTGCGACGATGAGCGCCAACGTCCGGCCGCGATCGCCGCGCGGCAGACGCAGCGCATCGGCGGCATGCAGCATCGCCAGAATCCAGATCAGATAAGCAAGCATGCGGTGCTGGAACTGCACCGTGAGATGGTTCTCGAACAGGTTGCGCCACCACGGCGTGTCGAACCACAGCCGCGCGCTGTCAGGGATGAGATGTCCGTCGATCAGCGGCCAGGTGTTGTAGACGAGACCGGCATCGAGCCCCGCGACCAGCGCGCCGAGATAGATCTGCCCCAGCACCAAGAGCGCGATCAGCAGCGCGAGATTGCGCGTGCGCGCCGGCGCCACGACTGGTGGTCGCGGCATCACCTGCTGCGCGGTCCAGACGATCGCCGCGTAGATCGCGCAGGCGAGCGTCAGATGGAACGCGAGGCGATATTGCGAGACGCTGGTCCGCTCGGTCAGCCCCGACGACACCATCCACCAGCCGACCGCGCCGAGCGCCGCGCCGCCGCCGAAGATCAGCCACAGGCGCTTGCGCAGATGCGGCTCGATCCAGCCGCGCCACAGGAAAAAGACGAACGGAAAGAAGAACACCGCGCCGATGGTGCGCGCCAAGAGCCGGTGCGACCACTCCCACCAGTAGATGGTCTTGAATGCATCGAGGCTCATGCCGCGGTTGACCTCGCGGTATTGCGGGATCGACTGGTATTTCTGGAACTCGGTCTGCCAGTCCGCATCGGAGAGCGGCGGCACCACGCCGAGCACCGGCTTCCATTCGGTGATCGACAGCCCGGATTCGGTGAGCCGCGTCGCGCCGCCGACCACGAGGGTAAGCACCATCATCGCGGCGACGATCAGCAGCCAGAGACGAACCGCCCGGCGGCGGGAGTGAACGGATACGGAAGAAGCGGTCATGGCAAATTCTTGGCAGTTCTTGGCAGTTCTTGGCGGATTCTTGAGTCGTTGACAGAACGGTGTGGCGATGCAGGTGCGGCGTCCGCAGTCTCGTCCGCCTGACCTGCGACTTATTCTCCGACTTGCCCCCTATCGGCCACGACCCTATAGACCCCCGCATCCCGCCTCGCAATGCGGCGGATTTGGCGCCTGATGTGAGGTCAGACATGCATATCCGCACCCGGAAACTGATCGGCGCGGTCGCTCTGTTCGCGCTGGTGATCGTCTGGGCGCTGCTGGCCATGGCGCTGGCGCAATCCGCCCTCACCTCGATCAACGGCTGGGTCGCGGCGATCTATTATGTGGTGATGGGGCTCGGCTGGGTGCTGCCGGCGATGCCGCTGGTGTGGTGGATGCAGAAGCCGTGATGATGGCGCGAGGAAATAGGGGCGCACCCGGCGCCAGCTAAACAATACGGGCGATGACGCTTGTCCGAAAACAGGCGGGCTGTCGGACAATCACATCGCCCCGACAACGCGGTCATTCCGGGGCGTGCGCAGCACGAACCCGGACTCCAGAACCGGAAAGACCGTCAATGAAACCGGATTCCGGGTTCGCTCGCTCTGCTCGCGCCCGGAATGACGGCAGAAAGCACAGCGCTCGCTCTCGCTCCGCCTCATCCTGACGATGCCGCGTAGCGGCCGTCTCGAAGGATGCGGCGGCACAGTATCGCGCTCGCCTCATGTTTGCTGACGCAATCCTGACGGATCGCTTTGGTTCGAGACACCCGCCTTCGCGCGATGCGCTCCGGCGCGGCTTCTCACCACGAGACTTAAAGAGAGGTGCGCCACTCTCTCAACCGTCATGCGCGGACGTGTTCCGCGCATCCACGCCCTTTGGCGCGACGGAGAGAAAGTAAGACGTAGATGCCGCAACAGGTGCGGGCATGACGTGGAGAGGTTAGCGCCTCTCTCTGCTCATTACGCCGCATTCACGCGGCGAAAACCGTTCCACATCGCCGTGGCGGCACCGGACATCAGCACTTTCACATAACGGTGCTGGGCGAAATCGCCGTTCACCGAGATGCGCGGCAGCGCCATCAGATGATCGCGGTGCGCCTTGAACAGGACGCCGGGGCGCGTCGTCACCGCTGTCTTGAAGCCGAGCTGCGACGCGAGATTGAATTCGCGCGGGCCGGCCGAGGTCTTGTCGCCGACCGGATAGGACAGATGATCCGGCCGCACGCCGATCGCCGCCTCGATTACCGCGCGGCTCATCTCCATTTCGGCGCGCGCGGTGTCCTCGTTCGGCACCTTCTTGAGCATCACATGATTGACCGTATGGGCGCCGATGGTCACCAGCGGATCGGCGGCAAGCTGGCCGATCTCTTCCCAGGTCATGCACAGATCCTCGCACAGCGCGGCAATATCGACGCGATGGCAGGCAGCGAGATCGCGGATCGTCTTGCGCAACTCGTCCTCGGTTTTCATGCTGCGCAGATAGCCGTAGAGCGCGGCGAACAGTTCGCGCTTCTCCCCGGTCGTGCGGCAATCAAAGAATTGATCCTTGCCGTTGATCGGCAGACCGATCCGCTTGTTCTGCGCGATGACTTTTTCCAGCGCCACCCACCACAACTCGCCGAGCCGATCGGGAAAGCTCGTCGGGATATAGATCGCGAACGGCAGGTTGAACTGCTTGAGCAGCGGATAAGCCCAGCGCAAATTGTCGCGATACCCGTCGTCGAAGGTGAGGCAGACAAAGCGCCGGCCGCGCTGGCGGCCGATCAGCCGCTCATGCATCTCGTCGAGCGAGATCACGTCGATGCCGGAGCGGGTCAGCCGTCGCAGCAGCCCCTCGAAGAACAGCGGCGTAATTTCAAGGAGCCGGTTCGGCTGAAAGCCCTCCGGCCGCGGCGGACGCACGTGGTGGAAGGTCAGGATCGCGCCGATGCCGCCAACGAACGGGCGCAAGACATGATGGCTCCCGCTGAAATACAGCGAGTTCAACCCCGTGCGAATGATCGTATTCTTCAACCCGGCCACGTCTTCAATCCGACCGCTCCGACCCCACCTGGTCCCGGTCCTCTCGTCATCCAATATCCCAACGGTTTATTGACAAATCCCTGCAACCTTCCCGCATCCGTTAACGCTTCCCCGACGCCCAAGACCCGCAGATGGTGCCATGATGCCAGCCGCTCCTGCCCGCTCCGTTCAGACCCGACTCGAGATCCACCACGATCTCGGCGCCGTCGAAGCGATCTGGCGTCGGCTCGAAGCCGATCCGGACATGGTGCTGACGCCGTATCAGCGGTACGACTTTTCCGCCGCCTGGCAGCGCCATGTGGGCGCGCGCAATGGCATCACCCCGCTGATCGCGGTCGGCTACGACGCGGGCGCACCGGTCTGCCTGCTGCCGCTCGGCCAGCGCCAGATGGCCGCCACCCGCCAGGCGGAGTTTCTCGGCGGCAAGCATGCCAACTTCAACATGGCAATCTGGCGGCGCGATTACGGCGCGAACGCCACGACCGACGACGTTGAAGCCCTGCTCGCGCCCCTCGGCGAGGCCGTGGACGCGCTGATCCTGCTCAACCAGCCGGAACACTGGAACGGGCTGCGCAATCCATTGCTGAACCTGCCGCACAGTGTCTCCGCCGATCCGGCCTATCACGGCGCGCTGATGCCGGACTTCGACGCGCTGCTTGCGGCGCGGATGAGCACCAGCAAGCGCAAGAAGCTGCGCAACCGCGAACGCGCGCTGGCGCAGCACGGCACCGTGACGTTCCGCCGCGCCGAAACGGCGGACGACGCGAACGTCATCCTCGCCGCGTTCCATCATCAGAAAGCGCAACGCATGCGTGAACTCGGCGTCGGCAATGTGTTCGCGGAACCGGGCGTCGCGGACTTCATCGCCGAAGCCGCGGCCGTCGCACCCGGCCGCGCGCCGGTGATCGAGCTTTACGCGCTTGCGACCAATGACGAGATCGTCGCGACGTCAGCCGGTGTCGTCGCCGGCGGGCGGTTCTCGACCATGTTCAATTCGATCACCCGCACCGCGACGGCGCAGGCGAGCCCGGGACAGATCCTGTTGAATCGGCTGGTGGAAAGCGCATGCGCGCGCGGCCTGCATACCTTCGACCTTGGCGTCGGCGAAGCACAGTACAAGGAAATCTTCTGCAACGATCCGGAGCCGCTGTTCGACAGCTTCCTGCCATTCTCGCCGGCCGGGCGGATGATTGCCGCCGCCAACCGCGCCGCTTATGCGTCGAAGCGCACGATCAAGCGCAATGCGATGATCTGGTCGACCGTGCAGGCAGCGCGGCGCTGGCGCACGGCCTGATCCGCAAGCGCAGACTTAAGCGGCGGCCTCCGCGCTCGCGCCGCCGATCACCAGGCTGACATCGTCAAAGCCCGCCGCCAGCAGTTGATCGCGCATTTGCGCGGTCGATTTTCCGGCATCGGCCGCGACCAGCACTGCATGCGGCGCCAGCGGCGCGAACCGCTCCGGTTCGATCTGCGTTGCCGCGCCGACATCGATCAGCACATGGTCATAGGCGCGGATTAACGCCTCCATGGTCACGGCGAGGATCGGTGAAGCGGCCAGCGCCAGCGCGTCTGCGCCGACATCGCCGGCAGCGATCAGGTGAACCGACGAGAACTGGTCGGCGGTGATGATGTCGCCGAACGACGCCGTTCCGCGCGCGAGATCGGCAATGCCCGGCGCATCCGGATCGGTCGAGATTACCGAGAGATTGGGCGAGTTGAAATCGAAATCGACCAGGCAGACGCGGCTGTCGCGCGCCAGCGCCCGGGCGAGCGAAATGGCCGCGAAGGTCGTGCCGACATTGCGCATGGTGCCAACCACGGTGGCGCGCCGCCCCGCGTCGCCAGCCGCTTTCATCTCGGCCGCGATATCGTCGATGCTGCGCGCCGCCGCAGCCGCAGCGCCCCCGCGCATGGCGCGGGCGAGCCGCGACAATGGCGCCGTTGCGGGCGCTGTGACAGGCTCTGCGCCCGGAGCCACGACAGCAACCGCCGGTGCGGGCTGGGCCTTCTTTTCTTTTGCCGCCGCGCGTCGGGCTTTGCGGGACGACAGATCGATTGCCGGCTCGCGGCGCGCCGGGGCAACCTCCGCCGGAGGGTAAGCCAACATGGTCGGCGCCAGCAGTTCGCCGGTCGCGACGAACACCGTCGCCAGCGTGAACACCGCGAGCGACACGATCAGGACGATCGGCATCTTCTTCGGGAAGCTCGGCTTGATCGCCGCGCTGGCGCGGGAGATCACACGGGCATCGGCCGGCGCGGCATTGATATTATCGCGCGCGGAGGCTTCGCGATATTTCGCCAGATAGGATTCCAGCAGATCGCGCTGCGCCTTGCCTTCGCGCTCCAGCGCCCGCAGTTGCAGGTCCTGCTCGTTCGACTGCGACGCAAGCTTCTTCACCTGATTGAGACTCGCGGTCAGCGTTTCGATGCGGTTCCCAGCGACCCTGGCGTCGTTGTCCATGGCGCGCGCGAGCCGCTCGCCTTCGGCACGAATCTGCGCATCCACCTCGCCGATCTGCGCCCGAAGCTCCTTGATGCGCGGATGCTGGTCGAGCAGAGTGGTCGACTGCTCGGCAAGCTGCGCGCGGAACACATTGCGTTGCTCGATCAGGCGCCGCATCGACTCGGAATTGGCGATGTCGGAGGAGTCGATGGTGCGGCCGGACTTCAACAACTGCCGCAGTTCGCGCGCGCGCGCCTCAAGGTCCGCCTTCTGTGCCCGCGCCGCGGAAATCTGCGAGTTCACCTCGGACAGCTGCTGGTTCGGCAGCGAGGAATTGTTGGCACCGACATAGAGATTCGACTTGGAGCGATACTCCTCGACCTTGGTCTCGGCATCCGCGACCTTGGTGCGCATCGAGGCGATTTCGTGCGCGAGCCAGTCGCTGGCCGCGCGCGTCTGCGACTGCTTCGCGCTCTGCTGCATCGACAGATAAGCGGTCGCGATCGCATTGGCGACGCGCGCCGCCAGTTCCGCATCGGCCGAGCTGAATTCGATGACGATCACGCGGGTCTTTTCGACCGCGAAGGCATTGAGCCGCTCATAATAAGATTCGAGCACACGTTCGTCCGGCGACATGCCGAGCGGATCGCGCCCCAGCCCGAACAGGCCGAGGATAGTACGGGTGAGCGACACGCCCCCGACCAGTGGATCGAATTCCGGCTTATCGGCAAGATGTTCGTTCTTGATGACCTGACGCGCGAGATCACGCGACAGCACGAGCTGGATCTGGCTCGCCACGGCTTCCGGATCGAGTGTCGCGCGCTCGACGTTCTTCTCGGCCTCCGCGCGAAGGAAGACATTTTCCTTGTTCTCGAGCAGGATGCGCGCTTCGGACTTGTAACGCGGCGTCATCGCATTAACGACGACCAGCGACAGCATCGCGGCGATCAGCGTCGGGATCAGGATACGCCACTTCTTGTACCAGAGCGCCTGGCCAAGACCGCTGATATCCAGATCACCATCGAGCGGGACGCGGACCGGGGCTGGTCTCTCCAGTCTCTTGGCCGACGCCTTGCGAAAACGCATGCCGCTACTCCAACGCCTACGAACTGAACGACGACTCTTCGCACGGCTATGGTTGCCGCGGCGTTAATCGCCGGGCCGGCGCGGCCTTGCCG
>JAEWJH010000031.1 GCA_023386635.1 Pseudomonadota bacterium | reverse complement strand
GGGCAATAGCTCGTCATCGACCAGCACTGGCCCGACGACTTCGACGAGATGTCGAACAGCTTTTGCGGATCGAGGCCGAGCTTCTCGCCGAGCACGAACGCTTCCGACACGCCGATCATGGAAATGCCGAGGATCATGTTGTTGCAGATCTTCGCCGCCTGGCCGTTGCCCGGCCCGCCGGCGTGGACGATGGTCTTGCCCATCTGCTCCAGAAACGGCTTCGCTTTCGCGAACGCCTCGTCGCTGCCGCCGACCATGAAGGTGAGCGTGCCGCCCTGTGCGCCGCCGACGCCGCCGGACACCGGCGCATCGACCATCAGCAGACCTTTCGCCTGCGCCGCCGCAGCGACCGCGCGCGCGCTGTCGACGTCGATGGTCGAGGAATCGATCAGCAGCGTGCCGGGCTTCGCCTGCGCAATCAGCCCCTTGTCGCCGAGATAAATCTCGCGCACATGCGCGCCGGCCGGCAGCATGGTGACGATCACATCGGCGTTGGCCGCGGCTTCCGCCGCGCTTTTCGCCGTGGCGCCGCCGGCAGCGGCAAAGCGCGTCACCGCATCCGGCATGACGTCGAAGCCCGCGACCGTGTGCCCGGCCTTGACCAGATTGGCCGCCATCGGCCCGCCCATATTGCCGAGCCCGATGAAACCGATCCGCGTCATGGTCGCCTCCCCTGTTCCGTTTTATCCGCCATGCTGCCGCAATTTTTTCGCGTTGTCAGTCATCCGAACGGCTTGACCTTCCGGTCAGCCCGGATGCTCGCCCGCCGCCTTCAATGCGAGCCAGAGATAAACCAGCAGCAGCAGGAATTCGGCGAAGGTGACGATGCTGCCGCCGCCCAGCACCTGCGGAAACAGGATTTCGACGGCGATCATCGAGACGATCGAGGTGAGCCACACCACCGCGCCCCACGGCGCGGCCAGCCACAGCCCGACCGCGGCGACGAGATCGATCACCGCGAAGAAGATCGTCGCCACCTGCCACGGCGAGGTATGCGCCTCGAACACATCGTCCGGCGCGACGCCGATGCCGCACAGCCGCACCCAGTGATAGAGGCCCTTGATCATAGCGAGGCCGGCCATCACGCGCAGGAACAGGATCAGCCGGCGGGTCCAGAGGCCCACCACCACTCGCCCCTCGTCGGCGCGAACCGGCTCCAGCGCGCGGCTGGCATCGGGTATGACCGGCTCGATCACAGCGGCAATTCCTGTGGCAGCGGCGCGAAGTGGCGCTCGATCTCGGCGTCGGTCACCTCGGCGAGCGACGCCGGCTGCCAGCGCGGGGTGTTGTCCTTGTCGACGATCAGCGCACGCACTCCCTCGTAGAAATCATGATCATGCACCACGCGCGAGACGATGCGAAACTCCGCGCGCATCGCCTGCGCGAAGCTCCACTCCCGGCCGCGCCGCATTTGCGCCAAAGCGAGCCGCAGACTGGTCGGCGATTTGGTTCGGATCGTGGCGGCGGTCGCGCGGGCGACATCGCCCTCCACGTCCGATGTGGCGGCCGTCGTATCGAGCGCCCCGAGAATATCCTCGACGCGGTCGGCAGCGAAGCAGCGATCGATCAGCCCGACCGGCAGCGACAGGGATGATGGCGGCGTCGTGCAGCGCGCAAGCGCGGCCTCGGCCGGCACGCCGTCGCGCAGCAATGCCATCAGTTCATCGAACCGCGCCGAGGCGACCCGATGCGTGGCGACGCCGGACGCCACGGCGTCATGGGCGCGGATGCGGTCGCCGGTGAGCGCCGCCCAGGTGCCGAGCAGGCCCGGCAGACGCGGCAGGACGAAAGTCGCACCGACATCGGGAAAAAAGCCGATGCTGACTTCCGGCATGGCGAACTGGAACTTGTCGCCGGCGACGCGGTAGCGGCCGTTCACCGAAATGCCGACGCCGCCGCCCATGACGATGCCGTCGATCAGCGAGATATACGGTTTCGGATAATCGCGGATCGCGGCGTTGAGCAGATATTCGTCGTGCCAGAACGACAGCGCCTGGTCGTACCGACCGGCCTTGCCGAGATCGTAGAGCGCGCGGATATCGCCACCGGCGGAAAATGCTTTCTCGCCATTGGCACGCAAGACGACGCAAGCCACCGCCGGATCGTCGCGCCACGCGTCGAGCTGCGCCCGCAGCGCGCCGACCATGCGATGCGTCACGGCGTTAAGCGCCTTCGGCCGGTTCAGGGTGACGACGCCGGCCGCGCCTTCGCGCGCGAACAGGATTTCATCGAAATCTGCCACGCCGCCGCTCAATTCAGCGCCCACAGGAATTCGAGCGTCGCCAGCGCGCCGAGCGCGACACGGACGAGATGCAGCAGACCCCACTGGCGAATGAGATCGCGGGTGCTGTCGTCGGCCTGCGGCGGCGTCAGCGCCTTGAGCTGCCGGTTGGTCGGCATGATCACGAACAGCGTATACGGCCAGTTGGCGAGGATCAGCACCGCGCCGAGCACCCAGCGCCAGTCATAGGCGATGAAGAATGCCATCAGTCCGAACAGGCCGCCGAGGATCGCCAGCGCCGCCTGCATGATCGCGGCGCGCGCGTAGCTCGGCTGCCACTGCGCCAGCATCGACGGCGCATCGAGCCGCATCCGCGCCGGCTGCTCGGCGACGGTGATGTAGAATGCCGCGCCGGTGAACAGCGCGGCGGCGATCAAGGCGAGTTGTCCGCTGGCAGCGAGCATGTCAGTTCCCCAACATCTGGCGGCTGATGATCAGCCGCATCACTTCGTTGGTGCCTTCGAGGATCTGGTGCACGCGCACATCGCGCAACACCCGCTCGATGGGATGATCGCGCAGATAGCCGTAGCCGCCATGGAGCTGCAGGCAGCCGTTGACCACCTCGAAACCGGTATCGGTGGCGATCCGCTTCGCCATCGCCGCGAGGCGCGTGGCGTTACCCTCTTTGTTGCCGACCGCGACCGCCGCGCGATGCAGCATCAGCCGCGCCGCTTCCAGCTCGGTCGCGTAATCGGCGACGCGGAATTGCAGCGCCTGGAATTCCGACAGGCGCGTGCCGAATTGCTTGCGCTCTTTCATATACGCGATGGTGCGGTCGAGGCAGAACTGCGCGCCGCCGATGGAGCACGCGCCGATATTCAGCCGTCCGCCGTCGAGCCCGGCCATGGCGATGCGGAAGCCCTGCCCCTCCTCGCCGATGCGGTTCGCGACCGGCACGCGGCAATTCTCGAACAGCACCATCGCCGTCGGCTGCGACTTCCAGCCGAGCTTCTTCTCCTGCGCGCCGAACGAAAGCCCTGGCGTGCCGCTCTCGACGACGATGCAGGAGATGCCGCGCGGCCCGGCGTCTCCCGTGCGCGCCATCACCACATAGAGGTCGGAGCGCCCGCCGCCGGAGATGAACGCCTTGGCGCCGTCGAGCACGTAGTGATCGCCGTCGCGCCGCGCTTTCGTGGTGAGGCTCGCGGCATCGGAGCCGGCGCCCGGTTCGGTAAGGCAGTAGCTGGCGAAGTGCTCCATGGTGCAGAGCCTGGGCAGGAAGCGGCGGCGCTGCTCGTCGTTGCCGAACTGGTCGATCATCCACGCCGCCATGTTGTGGATCGAAATATACGCGGCGGTGGAGGTGCAGCCCTGCGCCAGTTCCTCGAAGATCACCGCGGCATCGAGGCGGCCGAGCGCCGAGCCGCCGACGTCTTCCTTCACATAGATGCCGCCGAAGCCGAGCGCGGCCGCCTTGCGCAGCGTCTCGACCGGGAAGATTTCCTCTTCGTCCCATTGCCGCGCGTGCGGCATCATCTCGGTGACGGCGAAATCGCGCGCCGTGTCCTGGAATGCCCGCTGTTCTTCGCTGAGTTCGAAATCCATCGCCGGCCCCTTCCCTTTGATCGTTAGAAGGCGGTACGGGCCTCGTCAACCGAACCGGCGACACATGCTGGCGGGTTGCGGTCCAAGGCGCTAAAAGACCGGCACGGGCGTCATCGATCCCGTCACGGAGAGCCTGCCATGGCCATCAAATACGGCCGTCCCATCGAAAGCCGGGTCCGGTTCCAAAGCGTCGAGCCGGCCGCCACAGGCGAACGCCTCGACCTCACCACGCGGATGCGGCGCAACCGCCGCAGCGACTGGGCGCGGCGCATGGTGCGCGAGAAAACGCTCACCACCGACGACCTGATCTGGCCGATCTTCGTCTGCGAGGGCGGCAACGCGCCGGTGCCGTCGATGCCCGGCGTCGAGCGGCTGACCGTGGACAACGCGGCGCGCGCGGCCGAACGCGCGGCCGAATTGTCGATCCCGTGCATCGCGCTGTTCCCGTACACCGATCCGAGCCTGCGCGACGACGACGGCAGCGAGGCGCTCAACGGCAACAACCTCGTCTGCCGCGCGGTGCGCGCGATCAAGCAAGCCGCGCCCGATGTCGGCGTGCTGTGCGACGTGGCGCTCGACCCATACACCAGCCACGGCCACGACGGCCTCATCCGCGACGGCGTGATCCTCAACGACGAGACCGTCGCCGTGCTGGTGCAGCAGGCGCTGGTACAGGCGGAAGCCGGCTGCGACATCATAGCGCCGTCCGACATGATGGACGGCCGCGTCGGCGCAATCCGCGAAGGGCTCGACAAGGCCGGGTACCTCGACGTGTCGATCATGGCCTATTCGGCGAAATACGCGTCTGCGTTCTACGGCCCGTTCCGCGACGCGGTCGGTTCGGCGAAAACGCTGACCGGCGACAAGCGCACCTACCAGATGGACATGGGCAATTCCGACGAGGCGTTGCGCGAGGCCGAACTCGATATCGCCGAAGGCGCCGACATGATCATGGTCAAGCCGGGCATGCCCTATCTCGATATCCTGCTGCGGCTGAAGGATGCGTTCGGCATGCCGACCTTCGCCTATCAGGTGTCCGGCGAATACGCGATGCTGATGGCCGCCGCGCAGAACGGCTGGCTGGACGGCGAACGCGCCATGGTGGAAAGCCTGATGGCGTTCAAGCGCGCCGGCGCCGACGGCGTGCTCACCTACTTCGCGCCGCGCGTCGCGCAGATGCTGCGCGAGCGGTAGCGGCCGCTACATCTCTCCCGTCTCGATCACCTGCGGCGCGTAGCCGTCCGCGGCGAGCGCGGTTGCGATATCGCGCGCATGCGCGGCGTCGCGCGTCTCCACCGTCACGTCGAGCTTCGCGCCCTTGGCCGGCACGTCGAGCAGGCCGCGATGGTGGTTGACCTCGAGGATGTTGGCGCCGAGCCCGCCGAGCCGCGTCGCGATCTGGCCGAGCACGCCCGGCCGGTCCGGGATCGTCAGGCGGAACGAGAAGATGCGCCCCTCGCGCAGCAGTTCGCGCATCAGCACCGAGGCCATGATGCGCGGGTCGATATTGCCGCCGCTGAGGATGAGGCCGACCTTGCGACCCTTGAACCGCTGCGGTTGTGCCAGGAGCGCCGCGAGCCCGGCGGCGCCCGCGCCTTCCGCCATGGTCTTCTGCAGGATCATAAAGGCGTTCACGGCGCGTTCGAGATGCGCCTCGTCAACCAGAATGATGTCGTCAACGAGATCGCGCACGATCGGCAGCGTCAACGCGCCGACATTCTTCACGGCGATGCCTTCCGCGAGCGTCGGGCCGCCGATCGGCAGGCGATCGTTGCGCAGCGCGTCCCACATCGCCGGATAAAGCTGCGCCTCCGCGCCGATCACCGAGATCGTCGGCTTCACCGCGCGCGCGGCGATGGCGGTGCCCGAGATCAGTCCGCCGCCACCGATCGGCACGACGATCATCTCCAGCGCGGGCTCGTCCTCCAGCATCTCCAGGGCGATAGTGCCCTGCCCGGCGATCACCTGCGCGTCGTCATAGGGATGCACCAGCGTCAGCCCGCGAGTCTGCGCCAGTGTCACGCAGCGCTCCATCGCGTCCTCGACGGTCTCGCCGTGCAGCACCACCTCGGCGCCGTAGGAGCGCGTCGCCGCCACCTTCACGAACGGCGTCGTCACCGGCATGACGATGGTCACCGGCGCGCCGAGCCGGCGGCCATGATAGGCCACCGCCTGCGCGTGGTTGCCGGCCGACATGGCGGTGAGGCCGCGGCGGCGCTCCTCCTCGGTGAGCGAGAGCAGCTTCACCAGCGCGCCGCGCTCCTTGAAGGCATTGGTCGCCTGCAGGTTCTCGTATTTGACGAACACCTGCGCCCCGGTCAGCGCCGAGAGCCGCGGCGCCGGCAGCATCGGCGTGCGCAGCACGGCGCCGGCGATGGCGCGGCGCGCCGCCTCGATATCGGCCAGAGTGATGGTGGTCACGGCGCAAATCCCCTTGTCCGGCAATCGACTGGTCCGGGTTTCCCGGTTCTGTGGCGGTATACCCATCTTGCGGCGGAATCGCCTAGTCTCCATCTTTGCCGCGGAGGGTTCATTCATGAGCGACAGCGGTTACAGCGGGACGGCCGACGGGGTCCGCCCCCACGCCTTCGATCCGGCCACCCGGCCGGAACTGTTCGAAGGTGTGCCGGCGCGGCGCGTCATCGCCTTCCTGATCGATTTCGTCATCATTTCCGTGCCGATCGTGCTGGCGGCGATGTTCATCTTCGCCTTCGGGCTGGTGACGCTCGGCCTCGGCTGGGCGCTGTTCTGGCTCTTGTCGCCCGGCTCGGTGATCTGGGCGCTGCTTTATTACGGCTCGACCTTCGGCGGCCCCCGCTCCGCCACCATCGGCATGCGGGTGATGGATCTGGAGATGCGCACCTGGTACGGCGCGCCGTCCTATTTCGTGCTCGGCGCGGTGCACGCCATCGTGTTCTGGCTGTCGGTGTCGTTCCTCACGCCGTTCGTTCTGCTGATCTGCTTCTTCAACGGCCGGCGGCGGTTGCTGCATGACATGCTGCTGGGTACCGTCGTCATCAACAATCAGGCGCGCGCCGAGATGCTGCGCACCATCCGGTAAACCAAGAGGTAATCCAAGACCCGGGATATGACCCAGCACTCGCGCGATACCCCCCAGTTCTACCTGACCGCCCCCTCGCCGTGCCCGTATCTGCCCGGCGCGGAGGAGCGCAAGGTGTTCACGCATCTGGTCGGCCATCGCGCGCGCGAGCTGAACGATCTGCTCACCCACGGCGGTTTCCGCCGCAGCCAGTCGATCGCCTACCGTCCCGCCTGTGAAACCTGTCGCGCGTGCATCTCGGTGCGCGTCGTCGTCGCCGACTTCAGGCCGACGCGCAACATGCGCCGCAACCTCGACCGCAACATGGACCTGATCGGCGAACAGCGCGAGCCGGGCCCGTCATCGGAGCAGTATTCGCTGTTTCGCGCTTACCTCGACGCGCGGCACCGCGACGGCGGCATGGCCGACATGAGCGTGCTCGACTATGCGATGATGGTCGAGGACAGCCATGTGCGCACGCATGTGATCGAATACCGGCGGCGCGGCCCAGACAGCGCCTTCACCAAGCGCGGCGAAGGCCCGCTGGTCGCCGTCGGACTGACCGACGTGCTCAACGACGGCCTGTCGATGGTCTATTCGTTCTTCGATCCGGATCAGGCGTCGCGCTCGCTAGGCACCTTCATGATCCTCGAACATATCGACCGCGCACGGCGCATGGGACTTCCGTACGTCTATCTCGGCTATTGGGTCGATGGCTCGCGCAAGATGGACTACAAGGCGCGCTTCCTGCCGCAGGAGCGGCTGCTCGGCGCCGGATGGACAAGGGTCGAGCGGTAGAGCCGACGCTCAATCCTATCCGTCGTCATGGCCGGGCTCGTCCCGGCCATCCCGATCAGGCAAGCACCGTGACAACCTAAGCGGATGCCCGGCACAAGGCCGGGCATGACGTGGAAAGAGCGAAGCTCTTTCGCATGATCAGGAAATGCGTCTTAGTCCGGGTGGAGCAAGGCCCTACCCCCGCACGAAATCCACCAGCAGTTTGACGTTGAGCGCGATCACGACGAGCGCGGTGAGTACCGCCAGCGCCGTCACCCAGCGCGGCGCGACAAGATCGCCGAGCTTGCGGCGATCCGCCGTGAACATGACCAGCGGCACGATCGCGAACGGCAACTGGAGACTGAGTACGACCTGGCTCAGGATCAGGAGTTGCGCCGAGCCTTTCTCGCCATAGAGGACGGTGACGATCGCCGCCGGCACGATGGCGATGCCGCGCGTGATCAGCCGCCGCATCCAGCCGGGCAGCTTGATGTCGAGGAAGCCCTCCATCACGATCTGGCCCGACAAGGTCGCCGTGACCGTCGAGTTGAGACCGCAGCACAAGAGCGCGATGCCGAACAAGGTCGGCGCGATGGCGGAGCCGAGCAGCGGCGCCAGGAACGAATGCGCCTGGTCGAGCTCGGCGACATCGAACTGCCCGCGCGAATGGAATGTCGCCGCGGCGAGAATAAGGATCGAGGCGTTGATCAGCAGCGCGAACATCAGCGCGATGGTGGAATCGATGGTGGCGAGCGTGATCGCCTCACGCCGCTCCGGCAGGGTCTCGCCGATATTGCGCGTCTGCACGATGCCGGAATGCAGATAGAGATTGTGCGGCATCACCGTGGCGCCGAGGATACCGAGCGCGAGATAGAGCATGTCGGGATTGCGCACGATCTCCACCGTCGGCGCGAAGCCGCGGATCACCGCGCCCCAGTCGGGATCGGCCAGGGCGATCTGCACGCCGAAGCAGAGCGCGATGACGCCCATCAGCGTGACGATGAAGGCCTCGACCCAGCGGAAGCCGAGATTCTGCAGCCACAGGACCACGAACACGTCGAGCGCGGTGATGAGGACGCCGATCTCCAGCGGAATGCCGAACAGAAGATTGAGGCCGATGGCGGTGCCGATCACCTCGGCCAGATCAGTGGCGCAGATGGCGATCTCCGCGAGCACCCATAGCGGCCAAGACACCCAGCGCGGGAACGCATCGCGGCAGGCCTGCGCCAGATCGCGCCCGGACGCGATGCCGAGCCGCGCGCACAGCGCCTGCAACAGGATCGCCATCAGGTTGGACAGCAGCGCGACGGTGAGCAGCGTGTAGCCGAACTTGGAGCCGCCGGCGAGCGAGGTCGCCCAGTTGCCGGGGTCCATATACCCGACCGCGACCAGATATCCCGGCCCGAGGAACGCCAGCAGCTTCTGCCACCGCGTGCCGCCCCCACGCGTGCGCACGCTGCCGAACACCTCCTCCAGCGCCGGTTTGCCGCGGGAGCGCCGCCAGCCGGGCTCGGTCGGGGCGTTGGAGCGAACGGGGACTTTCATCAAGGCATTGTCCGGGTGGGCGGCGGTGGTAAAGGTCCGACAAATTACCTTACTGCGAATAATTTGCAATTGCATATCGGCCGCGATCCGCATGCGGCACGATGGAACTTGCAGCGTGGGTCGCGGTTGATGCTCGCACAGCGCCCGTCGGAACCCGCAGCGCGCGCCCGCAGACGACCGAAAGAGCCATTCATGCCCGTTGTGACGTCGCCAAGCCGCCCCCTCTGGCGGTTTGCCGTAATTGCCCTGCTGCTGGCCCTGTCGTTCGGTGGCGCCATGACCGCACAGGGGATGGCGGCCCAGGGAGGCGGCGGCACCGCCGGCCCTTCGGAAACGGTGCTGATCCTGCAGATCGTCGCCCTGCTTCTGGTGGGGCGGCTGCTCGGCGAGGCCATGATCCGGGTCGGACAGCCGGCGGTGATGGGGCAATTGATCGCCGGCATCCTGCTCGGACCCTCCGTGTTCGGCGCCCTGCTCCCCGACCTGCAACACGCGCTGTTTCCCGCCGCCAAGGAGCAGAAGGCGATGCTCGACGGCCTGTCCCAGGTCGGCGTGCTGTTCCTGCTGCTGCTGACCGGGATGGAGACCGACCTCAAGCTGGTGCGCCAGACCGGCCGCGCCTCGGTCCTCGCCTCCGCCTTCGGCATCGTCGTGCCGTTCGCCTGCGGCTTCGCGCTCGGCGAATACCTGCCCGACAGCATGTTGCCCGATCCCGAGAAGCGGCTGATCACGTCGCTCTTTCTCGGCACCGCGCTGTCGATCGCCTCGGTCAAGATCGTGGCGATGGTGGTGCGCGAGATGCACTTCATGCGCCGCATGGTCGGTCAGGTGATCCTCGCCTCGGCGATCATTGACGACAGCATCGGCTGGATCATCGTCTCGATCATCTTCGGCATCGCGCTGCACGGCGTGGTGGAGCCGCTGCATCTGGCGCAGAGCGTGATCGGCACCATCGTGTTCCTCGGCCTGAGCCTGACGCTCGGCCGCCGCGCGGTGTTTTTCGTCATCCGCTGGGTCAACGACACCTTCGTCAGCGAATTCGCCGTCATCACCGCGATCATCCTGATCATGGCGCTGATGGCGACCATCACGCATTTGATCGGCGTCCACTCGGTGCTCGGCGCCTTCGTCGCGGGCATCCTGGTCGGGGAATCGCCGATCCTGACCAAGCACATCGACGAGCAATTGCGCGGGCTGATCACCGCGTTCTTCATGCCGATCTTCTTCGGCGCGGCGGGCCTCACCGCCGACCTGACGATCCTCGCCGATCCGCAGCTTGCTTTGCTCACCGCCGGACTGATCGTCATCGCCAGCGTCGGCAAGTTCGGCGGCGCCTTCGTCGGCGCCGAACTCGGCGGCCTGACCCGGCGCGAAGGTTTTGCGCTCGCCTGCGGCATGAATGCGCGCGGCTCGACGGAGGTCATCATCGCTACCGTCGGCTTGTCGATGGGTGCGCTCAGCCAGAACCTGTTCACGATGATCGTCACCATGGCGATCCTCACCACGCTCGCGATGCCGCCGACGCTGCGCTGGGCGCTGTCGCGCATTCCGATGCGCCGCGAGGAAAAGACACGGCTGGAGCGCGAGGCGCTGGAAGAAAAAGGCTTCGTCCCCAATCTCGAACGGCTGCTGCTCGCGGTCGACGACAGCGTCAACGGCAAGTTCGCCGCGCGGCTCGCCGGCATGATCGCCGGCACCCACGGCATGCCGACCACGGTGATGCAGATCAAGGAAGACGGCGCGGACAGCAAGGGAAGCGCCAAGAGCGAGCGCACCGCCAGCGACGAGCAGAAGCCGACGAGCCAGAAGACCAAATCGAAAGCGGCCGCTGCGAAGGACGACGCCTGGACCCGCAAAGCGGAGCAGCAAGCCGAGGATGCCGGCGATCACGTGCGCGCAGCGGCGGAAGAAACCAAAAGCAAGCAGAAGGCGACCGAGAAGAACGACACGCCGATCGATGTCATCACCAGCGTGCACGAGGCGCCGACCACCGAAATCGTCGCCAATGAGGCGCGCAAGGGCTACGACTTCCTGATCATCGGGCTGGAGAAGACGAAGTCGCGCGGCAAGGACTTCCACCAGCACGTCTCGCAGCTCGCCGCCGGCTTCGTCGGCCCGCTCGCGGTGGTCGAGATGCGCGACGACAAGCACGTCGACGAGCCGATGGCCGGCGAACTCAACATCCTGGTGCCGGTCAACGGCACCGAGCCGGCACGCCGCGCCGCGGAGGTGGCGGTGACCATGGCGCGGGCGACGAAAATGCCGATCACGATTCTCTATGTCGCCAGCCGCGCCGGCGCGAAGGGCCGGCCGAGCCGCAACACCAAGGCGCGCCGCGCCGAGGAAGGCATCCTCAAGGACATCGTCAAACTCGGCGAGAACTACAACACCGAGGTGCGTACCGCGATCGTCGCCAATCTCGATCCCGACAAGGCGATCCTGAAACAGGTCGCCAAGGGCAAGCACAACATGATCGTCATGGGCGTCGGCCGCCGGCCCGGCGAGACGCTGTTCTTCGGCGACACGGCAACGACGCTGCTGGAGAAATCCGACAGCTCGATCATCTTCGTGGCAAGCTGATCAACCACCCGTGCTGCCGTTACCGCCCTCGCCCGGCGGCGTTTCCGGCGGACGGCCGAACGTGTTGCTGCGCGGGAAGCCGTCCGGCGCGATGCGGCCGGCCTGCGCGCGCTCGCCGCGCCAGTTGGCCAGTTCCTTCAGCGTCGAGGTGAAAGCGCGCCCGGCCTTGTCGTACCAGGTGAGGCCTTCCTTGGCCGGGAATGTGACCACGTCGGAGAGGCCCTTCTCCGCATATTTCTGCAGGCGCACGCCACGGCCGCGCGTCATCTCCGGAATCTGGTCGAGCGGGAAGACGATCATCTTGCGCTTCTGGCCGATCACCGCGACCGTGTCTCCGTTGATGGGCGCGATCGCCACCGCGCGATCGGCGCCCTTGAGATTGAGCACCACCTTGCCCTTGCGGGTGTTGCCGAGGCATTCGTCCTCCGGCACGACGAAGCCGTTGCCCTCGCGGCTGGCGATGAGGAATTTGCGGCCGCCGCGATAGAGGAATGCGGCGACCACGTCGGCATCCTGCTCCATGTCGGCATACATCCGCACCGGCTCGCCATGGCCGCGCCCGCCCGGCAGCTTGCCGGCGTCGAGCGTGTAGAAGCGCCCGTTGGTGGCGAACAGCAGGATCTTCGACGTGTTCTCCGCCGGGAACGCGAATTTGAGTTCGTCGCCGGCCTTGAACTGCACCGACGACAGATCGGTGACATGGCCGCGCAGCGCGCGGATCCAGCCGCGGTCGGAGACGATCACCGTCACCGGCTCGCGGATCACCATCGCCTCCTCGATCGCGGCGAGATCGTGCGCCGGCGCTTCGGCGAAGGTGGTGCGGCGGCGGCCGAGCTCGGTCTTCGGTCCGAACTTGGTGCGTACGTCCCTGATTTCGGCGGCGATGGTCTTCCACTGCTCTTCGTTCGAGCCGAGCAGCACCTTCAGCGATTTCATCTCCCCGCGCAGCGCCTTGTCCTCGTTGCGGATCTCCATCTCCTCGAGCTTGCGCAAATTGCGCAGCCGCATGTTGAGAATGGCATCCGCCTGCACGTCGGTGAGCTTGAAGGTCCTGATCAGGACCGGCTTCGGCTCATCCTCGGTGCGGATGATCCTGATCACCTTGTCGAGGTTGAGATAGGCGACAAGGAAACCGCCGAGCACGTCGAGCCGATGCTCGATCTGCCCGAGCCGATGCTTGGAGCGGCGCACCAGCACGTCCTGGCGATGGTCGAGCCATTCCAGCAGCGCTTCCGGCAGGCTGACGACCTTCGGGATGCGGCCCTTGACCAGCACGTTCATGTTGAGACCGATGCGGCTCTCAAGCTCGGTGAGCTTGAACAGCGACTCCATCAGCAGCTCGGCATCGACGGTGCGCGCGCGCGGCTCGATGACGAGCCGCACGTCCTCGGCCGACTCGTCGCGCACGTCCGCGACCAGCGGCAGCTTCTTCTCGTTGATCAGCTCGGCGATGCGCTCGATCAGCCGCGACTTCTGCACCAGCCACGGAATTTCCGTGATGACGATCTGATAGGTGCCGCGGCTGCCCTCTTCCTTCGACCAGCGCGCGCGCACGCGGAACGAGCCGCGGCCGGTCGCATAGGCTTCAGCGATCATATCCGCAGAATCGACGATCACGCCGCCGGTCGGGAAATCCGGACCCGGCACGAATTTCATCAGCGTCTTCGGCCGCGCATTGCGATTTTCGATCAGGAACAGCGCTGCGTCGCACAGTTCAGCGGCGTTGTGCGGCGGAATCGCGGTGGCCATACCGACCGCGATACCCTGAGAGCCATTCGCCAGCAGGTTCGGGAACGCCGCCGGCAACACGATCGGCTCGTCCTCGCTGCCGTCGTAGTTCGGACGGAAGTCGACGCTATCGGCGTCGATGCCGTCGATCAGCAGCCGCGCCACTTCGGTGAGGCGCGATTCCGTGTAGCGCATCGCCGCGGCGTTATCGCCGTCGATGTTGCCGAAATTGCCCTGCCCGTCGATCAGCGGATAGCGCTGCGCGAAATCCTGCGCGAGCCGCACCAGCGCGTCGTAGACCGACTGGTCGCCGTGCGGATGAAATTTGCCGATCACGTCGCCGACGACGCGCGCACACTTCTTGAAGCCCGATCCGGGATCGAGCCGCAGCTGGCGCATCGCGAACAGCAGGCGGCGGTGCACCGGCTTGACGCCGTCGCGCGCATCGGGCAGCGCCCGGTGCATGATGGTCGACAGCGCGTAGGCGAGATAACGCTCTTCGAGAGCGTCACGCAGCGCGATGTCATGAATCTCGCCGCGCTCAGGAGGAATCAGTTGCTTGCCCATGGTCAGGGGGTACTTCAGGGCCGCTCGATGAACAACAGATGAATGGGCGCGTCACCGCGCAGGCGTATTCGCAGGATTAAGCTGATGCCGGCGTTACTTGAAATAACGATGCCGGCCATGGGAACCAGACAGGTCATGGCACGTCATCGTGGACCTGACACAGGAAGGAAACCCACCCATGCGTTCGATTATTCTGAGCGCCGTTCTCGCAGCGGGCCTCGGCCTCGCTGGCAGCGTCGGCGCCACCGCCGCTCCGGCCAGCAATGGCACGACCGCCATGCCGGAGAGCAGCATCGTCCACCAGGTGCAGCACTGGCGCTGGGGCAGCCGCCGCCACTATCGCGGCCCGAGCCGCGGCTGGCGCAGCTGCCACGTCCGCCGCTGGAGCCGCATGACCCGCTGCTGAACGCGCGGACAAATCGTCCTGGAAAAGGCCGGACGTATCGTCCGGCCTTTTTCCTTGCTCTCGTCAGTTCGATTGTCCGGTCCGTGACGGACGGCGGCCGAGGTCCTGCGGTCCCTCATCGGTGACGAAGCAGCGGTAATAGTCCGGCCGCACTCCCTTCGCACGCCGCGTGGCGCAGCGATCCATCGCATCGAACTCGCGCTCTTCCTTGTAGGTCTTGTACGGCGCGATCATGTAGCGGATTTCGCCGTCGGGCGTGCCGCCGAACCGGTCGATCTGCCCTTTGAGGCCCGGCTGGATCTGCAGCAGCGCGTTGCGCAGCGTCTCGCCCTCGATGAAGTTGTCCGGCAACTGATCGAACGGCCCGTCGAAGTAATTGTTGACGCGCACATTGTCCTCATAGACTCCGGCGAGGATTTTCCGCTTCAGCCGGTGATCGGCGTAGTAGATGAAGCCGGTGCGCTTGCCGATCCACAGACGCGGCCGGCGCGGATTGGGCAGCAACTGGTCGGCGACCGGCACGGTCTCGTCGAGCACGAACAGGAAGCTCTTGATCCCCGGATTGAACATCAGGAAAAAACGGATTCCGGAATCGTCGAACACCGGCCCGATGAACTGCTCGCCCGGCGCGACGGCGGTTGTCGGCGGCTTCACGTCCGACAGATCGTTGAGCGCGAACAGCACGCTCTTGTCCTTGTAGGTGAGCCGGTAGAGAAACCGCTCGACCTTTTCCAGTTTCACGCCATCCTTTGCATCGAGTTCGCGGAACACGGTCGGCATATCGTCGAGCCACTGCGTGGTCTGCTCGAAATAGCCGAACTGTACCTTGCCCTGATCGCGGTTCGAGGCATCGAGCCGTATATTACCGGCATAGGGAACGCCGCGATGCACGAAGCTGAAATAGAAATAGTTTTCGGTCGGATAGACCTTCACGCGCTGCGGCAGCGCATTGAGCACATAGGCGAACACCGCCAGCGGTTCCTTGACGTCGAGATCGGTCGCGCGCGCGACTTCCTCGATATAGGACTGGTGCAGGTGCAGGTTCGGCGCCGTGTCCGGAGCGGTCTGCGCAAAAGCCGGCGTTGCCGCGACGACAGCGAGGGCGAGCATCATCCGTCGAAATATCATGACAGCGCCCCTTATCCGGCGAGCCGCGGCGTGGTGCCGAGGCGCGCCAGCGCCGCGAGAAATTGCGCCCGCGCTTCCGGCATCGGCAGGCCGCGCGGCTCGAACGCATAACGGTTGAGGAAGAAGCCGGTCAGGACGAAGCCGTCCGCAAGCTCCGCGGCGTCGGGCTGCACGGCCTCCTCGCCGAAAAACGCGGGCAGCCGCAGCATCCGGTCGGCCCACGGCGTGCCGGCGCTGCGCGAGACGGCGCGACCGGATTTCGGCGAGACGAAAACCAGTTCCTCGGTCGCCCCGGTGGACGCGCAGGCCGACAGATCGAGGCCGAACCCAAGCTCCGCCAGCAGATCGAATTCGAGCCGCGCGATCAGCGGCGCGGCGATCACCGCATCGTCGAGACAATCGAGGATCGTCTCCAGCGCCGCGTGCACGCCGGGATGCGGATCGCGCTCCGGCAACAGCCGCATCAGCGCGGCAAGATGCGTCAGCCCGAAGATCGCGTGCGGCAGCATGAAGAACGACGACGCGCGCAGCCGCATCCCCTCCACCGTGTAATTGCCGAGATGGTCTTCGAGCCGCGCGCGCCACAACACGCTGACGGTGTTGCCGGCCTGCAGGATCGGCTTCTGCCGCGAACCAGCTCCGCCGCGCACCAGACCGAGATGCCGGCCGTGATCGCGCGTCAGCAATTCGACGATGGCGCTGCTTTCGCCATGGCGGCGCGTGCCGAGGACGATGCCTTCATCGGTCCATTGCATCGGCGTCTCCACCCGCAAAGGACCGTCTGCGATTCCGGATCATTCGACCAATCTAGCGCGTTTCCGGGGCCACAGCATGGCCGATCACCCACTACTCAGTCGGAAATTCGAGCCCCATGCCGCGATAGCGTTCCGGGTCATCGCCCCAGCCCTCGCGGACCTTGACGAACAAAAACAGGTGCACCGGCTGCTCCAGCATCTGGGCGATGTCCTTGCGCGCCGCGGCGCCAATCGCCTTGATGGTCGCGCCGCCCTTGCCGAGCACGATCTTGCGCTGGCTTTCGCGCTCCACATAAATCGTCTGCTCGATCCGCACGCCGCCGCCGCGCAGTTCCTTCCACTGTTCGGTCTCGACCGTGGACTGATACGGCAGTTCCTGATGCAGCCGCTCGAACAGCTTTTCGCGGGTGACTTCCGCCGCAAGCTGCCGCATCGGCGCGTCGGAAAGCTGATCCGGCGGATACAGATAAGGACCGGGCTGCATGCGCGCGGCGAGCGCTCGCTTGAGATCGGCGACGCCGTCGCCAGTCAGCGCCGAGATCATGAAGGTCGCATCAAACGTGACGCGGGCATTGATGTCCTGCGTCAGTTTCAGAAGCGCATCCTTGGCCACCACGTCGATCTTGTTGAGGATCAGCACCTTCGGCTGCCGCACCTCAACGAGCCTGGTCAGGATCGCGTCGATCTCCTCGTCGATGCCCTTGCGCGCATCGACCAGGAGCGCCACCAGGTCCGCGTCATGCGCACCGGTCCAGGCGGTGTTGACCATGGCGCGGTCGAGGCGGCGCTTCGGCGCGAAGATGCCCGGCGTATCGACAAAGATGAGCTGCGCGTGGCCTTCCATGGCAATGCCGCGGATCAGGGCGCGGGTCGTCTGCACCTTGTGCGAGACGATCGTCACCTTGGCGCCCACCAGCGCATTGAGCAGCGTCGACTTGCCGGCATTGGGCGCGCCGATCAGCGCGATGAAGCCGCAGCGGGTGTCGCCTTCGGACGGGTGCTGTTCAGACATGTTGGTCACTTTTGTTTAGGCGCGATCTTTTCGGAAAACCGGTTGCCGTTTTTCCGGATCACGTCCTACGCCTCGAACTTGTCCGCGCTGACGCCTTCGCGCTCCAGCATGGCAGCCGCGGCAGCCTGCTCGGCCGCGCGTTTCGATTTGCCGCTGCCCTCGGCATCCGGCTTGCCCGGCAGCACCACCGCCACCTTGAAGACGGGATTATGATGCGGGCCGGTGCGGCCGGTTTCGCGATAGGTCGGCGTCGGCAGACCGCGCGCCTGCGCCCATTCCTGCAGCATGGTCTTGGCGTCGCGCAGCGGCTTGGCCGGCTTCATCAGCCGCTCATGCCAGAACTTCTCGATCACCGCGGCAGCGGCCGAATAGCCGCCATCGACGAACACCGCGCCGACCAGCGCCTCGCACATGTCGGCGAGGATCGTGGTGCGCCGCCGCCCGCCCGCCTGCGACTCCGAGTTGCCGAGCAGCATCGCCGGACCGAGATCCATGGCGCGCGCGATATCGGCGCAGGTGTCCTTGCGCACCAGATCGGCGAGCCGCCGCGACAGTTCACCTTCATTCGCCTTCGGGAAGGCGCGGAACAGCATGTCCGAGACCACGAGGCCGAGCACGTGGTCGCCGAGAAATTCGAGCCGCTGATAGCTGGCGATGCGATTGCCGCCGCTCGCCGCCGAAATATGCGTCAGCGCGCGCTCGAGCAGAATCTTGTCGGTGAACTGATAACCGATCGTGGATTCGACGTCGGTGCGAATCTTCGCCTTACGGCTCATTACGAATCTTCGCCTTACAGCTCATCGGACCATCGTGAACAAACGGCTCCAGCGCACCGAGATCGGCCAGCGCCAGAATTCGTAGGCGCGCTCGCCTTCGTGGACGGAGAAGAAGATCAGCTGGGCCTTGCCGACCAGATTCTCGAACGGCACGTAGCCGACCTGCGAGAATCGGCTGTCGGTGGAGTTGTCGCGGTTGTCACCCATCATGAAATAATGATCGGGCGGCACGGTGTAGACCTGGGTGTTGTCGGCGAATCCGTTGTCCACCAGATCGAGCGTGTAATAGCTCACGCCGTTCGGCAGCGTCTCGCGCCAGCGCTTGACGTGGACCGGGCGCGGCCCTTCGTCGGTCTCGATATAGTCCTCGGCCGGCTCGCGCTTCACCGCCGCGCCGTTGATGTGCAGCACGCCGTCGGTCACCTGGATCTTGTCGCCGGGGAGCCCGATCACGCGCTTGATGTAGTCGGTCGACGTATCCTTCGGCAGGCGGAACACGACCACGTCGCCGCGCTCCGGCGCCGAGCCGATGATCCGGCCGGAGAACAAGGGCGGCGACAGCGGCAGCGAGAACTGGCTGTAGCCGTAGCTGTATTTCGAGACGAACAGGTAATCGCCGACCAGCAGCGTCGCCTTCATCGATCCCGAGGGAATGTTGAACGGCTGGAACAGGAAGGTTCGGATCACCAGCGCGATGATGAGCGCGTGGAAAATGACCTTTACGGTCTCGGCAACGCCGCCGTCTTTCCGTTTCGACCCGGATGTCACGCTCATCTCACTCTCTCATATGGGAATTCGGCGCCCCGCGACCTTGTATCCGGTGCCGGAACACCGCGCAATGAACCGCGATCACAGGGCAGACCCGCAGGCCTGGTGCTTTTTCGTGGCGGATTCACGGCCTCGTGACCGGCGCCGGCGCGTCCGCGGCGGGCTCGGCGGAAATGATGACGAAGGCCTGGGCCATCGGCCCCTCGTCGGCGATGGTGAGGTCGATCCGCGCCACATGGCCGGGCGGCGTCATGGCTTCGAGGCGGCGCAGCGCGCCGCCGGTGAGTTTCATGGTCGGGCGGCCGGACGGCAGATTGACCACGCCCATGTCGCGCCACCAGACGCCGCTGCGGATGCCGGTGCCGAGCGCCTTGGCGCAGGCCTCCTTGGCGGCGAAACGCTTGGCGTAGGTCTCGACGCGGTTTTTGCGGCGCTCGGCCTTGGCCCGCTCGACGTCCGTATAGACCCGCTGCAGGAAACGGTCGCCGTGGCGCTCCAGCACCTCGGCGATACGGCGCACGTCGGTGATGTCCGATCCGAGACCGAGGATCATGCCCGCCCCGCCGCCATCATCACGGACTTGCGGCCGCGCGCGATGGCGTCCTTCATCAGGCCGATGGCGCTGGGGAGACCGTCGAACACCGCCTCGCCGATCAGGAAATGGCCGATATTGAGTTCGGCGATCGCCGGCAGCGCCGCGATCTTCTCGGCGGTGTGGAAGTCGAGACCGTGCCCGGCGTGGACTTCGAGGCCGAGCTTCGCGCCGAGCGCCGCGCCGGCAACGATCCGCGACCATTCCACGGCGGCGCGGTCCGCGTGACCGTCGGCGAGCGCGTCGCACCAGGCGCCGGTGTGCAGTTCGATCACCGGCGCGCGCAACGCCGCCGCCGCCTCGATCTGCGCCGGATCGGCGGCGATGAACAGCGAGACGCGGATGCCGGCGCCGCGCAGCTCGTCGATCATCGGCGCAAGCTGCGCGCGCTGACCGGCGGCGTCGAGCCCGCCCTCGGTGGTGCGCTCCTCGCGCCGCTCCGGCACGATGCAGGATGCATGCGGCGCGGTGCGCAGCGCGATCGCCACCATCTCGCGCGTCGCCGCCATCTCGAAATTCAGCGGCTTGTCGATCTCGGCCTTGAGCCGCGCCATGTCGTCGTCGCGAATATGGCGACGGTCCTCGCGCAGTTGCGCGGTGATGCCGTCCGCACCCGATGCGATGGCGAGCTTCGCGGCGTGCACCGGATCGGGCAGACGGCCGCCGCGCGCGTTGCGGATGGTGGCCACGTGGTCGACGTTGACGCCAAGCCTGGGAAGAGCAGGCCTCGGAAGAGAATGCGCTGTCATGACTTCAGCTTCATTGGGATCAGCCGTTCACCCGCTCGACTCTGGCGACGACGGGCAAGGCGCGCAATTGCGCGATGATCGCGGTGAGATGCTTGAGGTCGTAGACGGCGATGTCGATGGTCATGTCGGTGAAGTCCGGCGCGCGGCGCGCCATGCGGATATTGTCGATGTTGCCGTCGTTCTCGGCGATCACCTGCGTGATCTGCGCCAGCGAGCCAGGCTCGTTCACCGACTGCACCGCCAGCTGTGCCGGGAAGCGTTGCGGCGGGCCGTCATCGTCCCAGCGCACGTCGAGCCAGCGCTCCGGCACATCCTCATATTCACTGAGCGATGGCGAGTGAATCGGATAGATCGTGATGCCCTCGCCCGGATTGAGAATGCCGACGATGCGGTCGCCCGGCACCGCGCCGCCGTTCGGCGCGAACCGCACCGGCAGATCGGAATTGATGCCGCGGATCGGAATCGGCTGCGGGCCGATCGGGTCGTGCGTGCTGCTGCGCGTCGGCTTGAACCGCTTGAGATTGAACCAGCGGCCGGCGCTGCTCTCCGCCTTCTTCTTGGCGCGCGCGGCGGCAAGTTCTTCCTTGAAATCCGGATACATCGCGCGCGCGACGTCGGACGCCTTCAACTCGCTGCGGCCGACCGCGGACATCACGTCTTCCAGCGACGCGCGCGCGAGCCGCGGCAGCGCCGCGGTCAGCTTGTCCTCGACATAAGTGAGACCGGCGCGCTGGAACAAGCGGTCGACGATGCGGCGACCGAGGCCGGCATACTGGCTGCGCACCGCGACGCGGGTCGCGCGGCGAATGGCGGCACGCGCCTTACCGGTGACGACCAGCGATTCCCACGCTGCCGGCGGCGTCGTCTGCGTCTTCGAGGTGATGATCTCGACTTCGTCGCCGTTGCCCAACTCGGACACCAGCGGCGCGATCTTGCCGTTGATCTTGGAACCGACCGCCGTATTACCGATGTCGGTGTGCACCGCATAGGCGAAATCAATCGGCGTCGCGCCACGCGGCAGCGCGATCAGCGCGCCCTTCGGCGTGAAGCAGAACACCTGATCCTGGAACAGTTCGAGCTTGGTGTGTTCGAGGAATTCTTCCGGGTTCGAGCCTTCCGACAGCATCTCGACGGTGTGACGCAGCCACGCATAGGCGCGGGATTCGCGCGCCAGCACCTCGGTGGGTGAGCCGATCCCGTCTTTATAGAGCGCGTGCGCGGCGATGCCGTATTCGGCGATTTCGTGCATATCGAAGGTGCGGATCTGCAGCTCGACGCGCTGCTTGCCGGGGCCGATCACCGTTGTGTGGATCGAGCGGTAATCGTTGCCCTTCGGCGTCGAGATGTAATCCTTGAACCGCGTCGGCACCACCGGCCAGGTGGTGTGAACGATGCCGAGCGCCGCATAGACTTCGTCGATCGTCTTCACCACGACACGGAAACCGAAGATATCGGACAGTTGTTCGAAGCCGATCGATTTCCGCTCCATCTTGCGCCACACCGAATAGGCGCGCTTGCGCCGTCCGGTGACCTTGGCGGCGATGCCGCGGTCGGCGAGCTTGTGCGTAAGCTGGTCCTCGATCTCGGCGATCAGATGCTGCTGACGGCCGGCGAGCGCATTGAGCCGCTCGCTCACCACCGCGTAGCCGTCCGGATTGATCTCGCGGAAGGCGAGCTCTTCCAGCTCCTCGCGCATCTCATGCATACCCATGCGGCCGGCCAGCGGCGCATAGATGTCGAGCGTTTCCTGCGCCACGCGGATGCGCGCTTCCGGCCGCATATATTGCAGCGTGCGCATATTGTGCAGGCGGTCGGCGAGCTTGACGAGCAGCACGCGCACGTCGGCGGAAATCGCCAGCAACAGCTTGCGCAGATTTTCCGCCTGCTTGGCCTCCTTGGTGACGAGGTCGAGCTTCTTGAGCTTGGTCAGCCCCTCAACCAGCATGCCGATCTCGCCGCCGAACAATTCGTCGATCTCCGCGCGCGTCGTCGCGGTGTCTTCGATCGTGTCGTGCAGCAGCGCCGCCGCGATGGTCGCGTCGTCGAGCTTGAGATCGGTCAGGATCGCCGCGACCTGCAACGGATGCGAGAAGTACGGATCGCCCGACGCACGCTTCTGCTCGCCGTGCGCCTTCATGGCGTAGACATATGCGCGGTTGAGCAGCGCCTCGTCGGTATCGGGATTGTAGCGGCTGACCCGGTCGATCAGATCGACTTGGCGCATCAGCTTGGGCCGGCGCTCGGCGGCCGCCGGCCGCGCCTCCCCGGCCGTCGCCGGTCGCAGCCCCGGAGCACCGGTAGCCGGCAAACGGTCCAGATCGGGTTCAAGCGTGCTCATACGATACCCTTGCCGACCGGCGAGTCAGGTCCGGGCGGACCAAAAAGACGATATCACAACGGTTTACCCTTCAAACAAGGCCGTTCCGCCAGCGCGGTA
>JAEWJH010000028.1 GCA_023386635.1 Pseudomonadota bacterium | reverse complement strand
GCCGTCACGAGCACTAGAAAACTTGTGCCGCACGCATCGCTCCGAGCACCATTCGAGTGCGCCGAACTACGCGATTTCAGGAATAACAACGCCGGCTCGTGCAAGATGGAGAAGTGGTGTGATGGCGCATTCGCGTGGGGGCAAAAAGCCCGTCACGCGAATTTTCCATGGCAGTGCTTGTACTTCTTGCCGGAGTAAAGCGGTTCAGCTTTTACTGCCTCCGCAGCCGACATTTGCGTGGCGGCGGTGCCAAGCGTGATAGCATCCGGAGTGGCGAGCGCAGCCAGATTAAGCAGGGCGCTTGGAGGACTATGAGAGGCCTCATCCGACGGAACTTTGCGTAACCTGCGCTCATGGTGGGGACCTGGTCACACCGCGGCTCGATGCCCACATGCCGATAAGCACTTAGACAATTGAGGCTGGAATGAGCGTCGCATTCGTCAAGGAAGAGAGCGCTGAAGCAGCTTCGGAAACCGTGATTGGGGAAAGGCCAGTCTCGCCGTACCCGAACCTGGTGACTGAGGCCGGCTTTCGCCAACTGGAGAACAATCTCCAGGTGGCTATCGCCGCCTGTGAAGCCGCGGAAAAGCTCGAGGATATCAACGAGCGGCGGCGCCAATCTGCTCTGCCATTGCGCGATGCTCGTTATTTCGCCGCAAGGGTACGGTCTGCTCGGGTCGTCGAGGCTCCCACGAGCAATGAGATGGTGGCGTTCGGCACGACAGTCACGTTTCAGCGCAACGACGGTCGGGTGCAAACGTATCGGATTGTTGGCGAAGATGAAGCCGATCCCTCTTCGGGCACTGTCTCGCATTCCTCCCCTCTTATGCGATCGATGATGGGAAAGTCCGTCGGCGAAACTGTCGGCACCGGCCAGCAGGAGATCGAGATTGTCGCGATAGCGATAGGTCAGCCAAACTGAGTTTTGAAAATTCACAGATGCGACGTGATGGCTGTGACGTCCTATTCGCGCTATCAACTTTGATCGCCTGTCATCGAAGCGCCGTCTGTGGCGCGCGGCTGACGCGCGGGATGTCGGCGGAAGGAGGGGGGCAAACAGATGACCATTGACCGGCTACGGCAATGCGCGGTGGATTTCACGGCGCTCGTCAGCAGTACGCAGGATGAAGCGGCCCTCCTTGCGGAAGGACGAACGATTTTATCGAGATTGATCGCGCACGACGATTGGTTGCCCGATTTCGCGGCGGCGCCGGATCCTCAATACTATCGCCAGTATCTTCTCCATTGCGATCCGCTGGAGCGGTTCTCGATCGTCAGCTTCGTCTGGGGTCCGGGGCAGAAAACACCCGTTCATGATCACACCGTCTGGGGCCTGATCGGCGTCCTTCGCGGCAAGGAGTGCTCCCGGCGCTTTGAGGCCCAGACCGACGGCTCGTTGGTGGCGCGGGAAGCGGACACCCTGCTGCCCGGCGATATCGACGCGGTGTCTCCGGCGGTCGGCGATATCCATGAGGTCTTCAATGGATTAAGCGATCGCCCGTCGATCTCCATCCATGTCTATGGCGCCAATATCGGCAAGGTATCGCGTCACGTCTTCGATCCGGTCTCGGGAGCGAAAAAATCCTTCGTGTCCGGTTATAGCAATAACGTCGTTCCCAATCTGTGGGGCCGCGTCTGATCTGCGCCCTGCAACCGCTCGGCCTATCGCGGGATGAACGATGAGTATGTCGGACCTGACAGTTTCGAAGCGGCCTGATGGTGTGACCATCCTCACGCTTCATCGGCCGGACAAGCGCAACGCGCTGAATGCTTCGCTGGTATCGCAGCTTCACGATGCATTCGATGAGGCGGTCGCGGATCAGGTCCGTCTGCTCGTGTTTGTCGGCGAGGGAAAATCCTTCTGCTCCGGCTTCGATCTGTCAACGTTGGGTCAGGAAAGCGAAGGCGATCTGCTGCTGCGCTTCGTTCGGATCGAAACTCTGTTGTTCAAGGTCTTCAGTGCGCCGTTCGTGACGCTCGCGATCGGCAAGGGCGTGACCCTTGGCGCGGGCGCCGATCTGTTTGCGGCCTGTGACCGGCGGATCGCGTTGGATGATCTGCGGATCGGCTTTCCCGGTGCGGGATTTGGTCTGATCCTGGGCACGGCACGACTGATCGCGCGGGTCGGCAGCGACGCCGCGCGTGCTCTGGTCCGGTCCGGCGACATCATCGACGCGGAGACCGCGCTCCGCATCGGCCTGGTCACGGATCGCATCGACGCCGATGCGATCGACCAGCGGATCGAGGCGGAGCGCGTTGCCGCGAGCCGTCTCGACCGGGAAACGGTGCGGGCGCTTCACCGGGTGGCCCTGTCCGATGGCTCGCAGGAGCTTGCGGCTCTCGTGCGTTCCGCGGCCCGGCCCGGCCTCAAGGACCGGATTCGCGCCTATATGGCGGCATCGCAGGCAGGCAAGGCGAGACAGGTTTAGCGGCACGGTCGCCGGCTGACGTCCGTCAGCGCCTTTGCGCCTTCGGCAGCCACGCGACCGCTTCGATCTCCACCAGAATGTCCGGGCGCATGACTTCGGCGCGGAAGCATGTGCTGATCGGCGGCGCGTTCTTGAAATATTCGCCGCGCACCGCGTTCATCTTCTTATAGTCGTCGGGGTTCTTGAGCATGATGACGACCTTGAAGATGTCGTCCATGGTGCCGCCGACCTCCTCGACACACATCTTGATGTTGTCGAGCGTCAGCCGGGTCTGCTCTTCGATGCCGGGCGGCACGTAGCGCTCGTAATAGTCGCCGGTGATGTGGCTCAGCGCCGTGGTGCCGGCGATGTGCAGATACTCGCCGATAAGCACGGCGCGGGAAAAAGGGCCGACCGCTTCGGCCATGCCGCGCGGCTGAATGAATGTTTTGCTGGTCATGATTTCCTTTTATCGTCGGCGGCATCGGAAGCCAACCACAGCGGCGCGCCCTCGCTACACCGGGTCACACTTGACCGGCTCCAGCCTGCATGTTTGCTTTCGCCCCGAAAAACAAACCAAAAATCCTCGGAGAGGAAACGCCATGCATCCATCCAAATGGCTCGCGGCCATTGTCTCGACCATTGTCCCGGCTATTGCTCCCGCCGTCGTAGCAGCCGGCCTGCTGCCGCTGTGCGGCTCCCCGGCCGCCGCGCAAACCTATCCCGAACGGGCGATCCGCATCGTCGCGCCGTTCCCTGCCGGCGGTTTGGTCGACGTGCTCGCGCGCGCGGTCGGCGAGGAAATGGCGAAGGGGCTCGGCCAGCCGGTGATCGTCGAGAACAAGCCCGGCGCCGGCGGCAATATCGGTGCCGAACTGGTGTCGAAGGCGGAGCCGGATGGCTACACGCTGATGATGACCTCGCCGGGCATCCAGAGCATCAACCAGTTCCTCTACAAATCGATGCCCTACGATCCGGACAAGGCATTCACGCCGATCTCGCTGGTCGCCGACATGCCGATGCTGGTGCTGGTCCATCCCAAGACCGGCATCAAGACGCTGAAGGATTTCATCGCCAAGGCGAAGGCCGAACCCGGCAAGCTGACATTCGGCTCGGCCGGTGTGGGCACCACCGGGCATCTCGGTCAGGCGCTGCTGGTGCACGTCGCCGGCGTCAAGGTGACGCATGTGCCGTACAAGGGCGCGGCGCCGGCGGTGAACGATCTGCTCGCCGGCCATATCGACGGCGTGGTGGATAATCCGCCGATCGTGATCGCGCATATCAAGTCCGGCGCGCTGACGCCGCTCGCCGTCGCAGGCAAGGAGCGGCTTTCGGTGCTGCCCGATGTGCCGACCTCGATCGAGGCCGGGCTGCCGGACTGGCAGGCATCGTCGTGGTTCGGCTTGATGGCGCCGGCGGGCACCTCGCCGCAGATCGTCGCGCGGCTGCAGGCGGAGGTGGTGAAGGCGCTGCGTCAGCCGTCGATGCAGCGTTTCGTCACCCAGTCGGGGATCAAGCTCGTCAGCAACACACCCGAGGAGTTCGCCAGGCTGATCGTCGACGAGCGCAAGAAGTGGGGCGACATGATCAAGGCGGCGAATATCCCGGCGAACTAACTCTCCAGCCGGTAGCCGTCATCGGAGAACTGGTAGAGCGCCTGCGCCGCCTTCACCCGTGCGCTCGGTCCGGGGGTAATGCCCCAGTGATCGAGCCGCCCGGGCGGCCATCGCCAGTCCTCGGGCTTGCGGATGTGGTAGCTATCGTCGACCTGCTGCATCTCGCCGGTATATTCGAGCGGCATCTCCTCCGGGCCGCAGAAATAGGCGAACACGTTATTGCCTGGCCCGTGCCGTCCCGGGCCCCATTCGACGCTGTGGCCATGATCGCGCATGCGGCCGATGCCGCGCATCACCGAGTCGAGATCGGGCATTTCGAACGCGATGTGATTGAGATTGGCGTTGTCGTTGAAGCCGAGCACCAGGCTGTGGTGGTCGCTGCTGCAGCGGATGAAGCGGAATTGCCGGGTCTGGTCGGACAGCTTGAAGCCGAGCGCCGACAACAGCGCGAAGGTTTTGTCGTTGTCGCGGCAGTTGAGGTTGACGTGCGAGATCCTGGTCGGCCGGTCGGGCGCGGCGATCGTCTCGCGATGATCGGCGCTGTCGCACACCACCGCGAAATTGCGGCCTTCCGGATCGCGGAAACCGAAGCCGAAGCCGCCGCCCGGACCGTGCAGCACACGCGGCTCCCCGTCGGTCGGCTGGCCGAAGGCGCTGACCCGGTCATGGATCGCGGTCACGGCGGAGCGGCTGTCGGCTTGCAGCGTCACGCGCACCAGCGCCGGACCGTTGCCGGACGATGCGCGCAGGCTCAGCACGTGAAAGCAGGAGCCGCTCGCCCGGAAATAAGCGATGCCATCTTCGTCGGCGACCGGTTGCAATTGCCATGCACGGGCGAAGAACGCCTTGGCCGCCTCGATATCCCGCACCGCGAGATCGACGCTGCGCACCGCGGTCACCGACGCTGTCGTCACGCTTCTTCCTCCTCATGCCCTGCGGCACCGTTCTCGCAGGGCGTTTTCCGCGTTGCAAGCGGTGCGACATGCGCCACCGGCATGCGGTCGCGGCATCAGCCCTCTTGCCAATATCGCCACCGATGGTCATGCCTTCGCTATGGCCGCATGCAACACGCTGGCCTCAGGTGACCGGTGATGCCCGTCCTCGACCCGCAAGAAGCTGATTTCACGATCCACGATTTCCCGTTCCAGAGCGGTGAGCGCCTCCCGGAATTGCGCCAGCATTATCTGACGCTCGGCACGCCGAGGCGCGATGCAACCGGTGGGATCGTCAACGCCGTACTGCTGCTGCACAACACCACCGGCAGCGCCAAAGGCTGGCTCGCGCCGGAACTGGCGGACGAGCTGTTCGGGCCGGGGCAGCCGCTCGACGCATCGCAATTCTACCTCGTCATGCCGGACGCCATCGGCTTCGGCGGCTCGAGCAAGCCGAGCAACGGCCTGCGCGCGCAGTTTCCGCATTACCGTTACACCGACATGGTCGCCGCGCAGCACCGGCTGCTGACCGAAGGTCTCGGCATCCAGCATGTGCGGCTGGTGCTCGGCCTCTCCATGGGCGGCATGCTCACCTGGCTGTGGGGCCAGACGTTCCCGGACTTCATGGATGCGCTGGTGCCGCTTGCAAGCCAGCCGTCGGCCATGAGCGGCCGCAACTGGATCCAGCGGCGTATGCAGATCGAGTCGATCCGCAACGATCCGGACTGGAGGGGCGGCAACTATGACAAGCAGCCGACGCGCTACACCTTCACGCCGTTCGGTGCGCTGCTGACGCAAAGCGTCGTGCGGCTGCAGGAGCGCGCGCCGACACGGGCGGAGGCCGATGTGCTCTATCAGCAGATGGTCGAGCGCGCACGCAAAGGCGACGCTAACGATCGCCTGTATCAGCTCGAATCGTCGATGGACTATGATCCCGCGCCGGGGCTCGGCCGTATCAAAGTGCCGCTGCTCGCCATCAATTTCGCCGATGACGAATTGAACCCGGCCGCGCTCGGCTCGCTTGACAATCTGACGGCGCGCGTTCCGAGCGCCGAGGCGCGCATCGTTCCGGCCGGGCCGGAGTCGCGCGGGCATTACACCGCGTTGCAGGCGAAGCAGTGGAAGCATCATCTCGCCGACTTCATGGTGCGGCGGCTGGGCGAAGCGCCGATTTGATTTCCTCACTTATGCCGTGAACAAGCGGGAGAGAGCAGCGCAACTCTCACTCCGCATCATCCTGAGGAGGCCGCGTAGCGGCCGTCTGGAAGGACGAGGAGGCCGCAGTATCGTGCTCGCCCCATGGTTCGAGACGCCCGCCTTCGCCTTTGGCTCCGCCGCGGCTCCTCACCATGAGGCTTCGAGACAAAAGCGTAATTCCATCCGCCGTCATGCCCGGGCTTGACCCGGGCATCCCGCTTAGGCAGGCACAGATGCCTCGCTCATCGGAGGCCGGGACTTCGCCCGGTCATCACAGCGAATAGAACGCAATCCAGCATGCAACCGCATGAGTGATTGCTAAAGCTCCTTCGGAAAAAAAGAGAGGCCCCGATCCTTGCGAACCGGAGCCCCTCGACGGCCGGGATGGTGCCGGGTTCCGTCCCGACCGAGCCCTTACTGCACGGTCTCGCCGTGCTGGGTGATGTCGAGCCCTTCCTCTTCTTCCTGCGCCGTCGGCCGCAGGCCGATCGCCGCCTTGATGATGAAGAGCAGGATGGCGCTGACCACCGCCGTGTAGACCATGGTGACGGCGACGCCGTAGACCTGCGTCATCACGCTGGCGTCCTTGCCGAGTTCGTTGATCGCGGTATCCGCGAACGCGCCGGTCAGGATCGCGCCGATGATGCCGCCGACGCCGTGAACGCCGAACACGTCGAGCGAGTCGTCGTAGCCCAGCGCCTTCTTCACATGCACCGCGGCGACGTAGCAGCCGATGCCGGCGACGATGCCGATGATGAGCCCGCCGGTCGGATTGACGAAGCCGGCCGCCGGGGTGATGGCGACGAGGCCCGCGACTGCGCCGGAGATGATGCCGAGCAGGCTCGGCTTTTTCAGCACGATCCATTCGCAGAACATCCAGGCGAGCGCCGCCGCGGCGGTGGCGATCTGGGTGTTGAGCATCGCGGCGCCGGCGAGCGCGTTGGCGGCGACGGCGGAACCGGCGTTGAAGCCGAACCAGCCGACCCAGAGGAGGGAAGCGCCGATCATCGACCAGGTGAGGTTATGCGGCGCGGTGTTGACGGTGCCGTAGCCCTTGCGCTTGCCGATGATCAGTGCCGCGACAAGACCGGCGATGCCGGCGTTGATGTGCACCACGGTGCCACCGGCGAAGTCGAGCACGCCGGCCGAACCGAGGAAGCCGCCGCCCCAGACCCAGTGCGCGATCGGCAGATAGACCAGCACGAACCACAGGCCCATGAACCACATCATCGCCGAGAACTTCATCCGCTCGGCGAAGGCGCCGGTGATGAGCGCCGGGGTGATGATGGCGAATGTCATCTGAAACATGATGAACACCCACTCGGGGATCGTCGCGGCCAGCGAGTTCACCGTGGTGTTGGTGACGCCGCTCAGCATCGCCTTCGACAGGCTGCCGATATAGGCATTCATGCTGCCTTCGGTGAAGGCGAGCGAGTAGCCGAAGATCACCCACAGCACGCTCACCAGACAGGTGATGGCGAAGCTTTGTGTGATGGTCGCCAGCACGTTCTTGCGGCGGACCATGCCACCGTAAAACAGCGCGAGACCGGGAATGGTCATCATCAGCACCAGCGCAGTGGATGTCAGCATCCACGCGGTATCGCCGGTATCGAGTTTTGGCGCGGCGGCTGCCGCGGCCGGCGCTGCATCAGCAGCGGCTGGTGCCGCGGCCTGGGCTAAAGCCCAATCCGACAGCACCAGGCCCGCGCCACACGCGGCGATGCCCCACATCGCGCGCGATGAAAGCTTGAACGTCATGGTCTCGCTCCTTGTGAAGAGGTTTGCGCTCACAGCGCCGCGGAATCGGTTTCGCCGGTGCGGATGCGAACGGCGTGGTCGAGCCCGAAGACGAAAATCTTGCCGTCGCCGATCTGGCCGGTCTTGGCGGCGCCGGTGATGGCGGCGATGACGCGGTCGACCTGCTCGCTGGCGACCGCGAGCTCGATCTTGAGCTTCGGCAGGAATCTCACGGCATATTCGGCGCCGCGATAAATTTCGGTGTGGCCCTTCTGGCGGCCGTAGCCTCTCACCTCGGTGACGGTGAGGCCCTGCACCCCCACGCCGGTCAAGGCGTCGCGCACCTCGTCGAGCTTGAACGGCTTGATGATGGCCATGACGATTTTCATGGAGTCGATCCCCGCTTGGGCCCGGTTGTTTGGTGATGCAGCGCGGGCGGTTCGCTGGGCTGCACGCGGAAAGGGCTGCTTTCCGTGCAAAGCCGAACCACAGGAATCAATTGCCGTGCCAAGCGGCGAAACAGCGCCTAGTGCATTGATTCGATTGAGAAGTTTTTTCGCTTCGCTAGGATGGGAGCCGGCGGTCAGCCGCGCCGCGCAAACGCGCGCCAGATTTGCCTAATATTGAGGCAGCGCCGCCACGATCCGCGGGGGCAAAGGTTCCGCTGAAAGGTTGTCGGTGCAATGGGTACGATCGTCATTCTCGACCTCATGGGCGGCGTCGCGCTGCTGCTGTGGGGTCTGCACATGGTCAACAGCGGCATCCTGCGCGCCTACGGCACGCAGCTGCGTCGCTTCCTCCAGATCGCCTTGGAGAACCGGCTGTCCGCGTTGGCGGCCGGGCTCGGTCTGACGGCACTGCTCCAGAGCAGCACGGCGACCGGGTTGATGACGGCTTCGTTCGCGTCGGAAGGGATCGTTGCGCTGGTCCCTGCGCTGGCAATCATGCTCGGCGCGAACATCGGCACGACGCTGATCGTGCAAGTGCTGTCCTTCAACATTTCCGCGGTCGCGCCGGTGTTCATTCTCGCCGGTGTCATCGCCTTCAAGAGCAGCAGCGGTGGCCGCGCGCGCGATCTCGGGCGCGTCTCGATCGGCGTCGGCCTGATGCTGTTGGCGCTGCATATCCTGCTCGACAGTCTGGCGCCGGCGGAAAACGTGCCGGTGGTGCAGACGCTGTTGCTCGCGATCACCAGCGATCCGGTGCTCTGCATTCTCGTCGCAGCGCTGCTCACCTGGGTGGCGCATTCCAGCGTCGCTGTGGTGCTGCTGATCATGTCGCTGGCCTATTCGAACTTCGTCGCGCCGGAGGCCGCGCTCGCGCTGGTGCTCGGCGCCAATCTCGGCAGCGCCATCAATCCGCTGTTCGGGGGCGCGCGCGCCGGCGATCCCGCGAGCCGGCGCCTGCCGCTCGGCAATCTGCTCAACCGCTTCGTCGGCATCGCTCTCGTCTTGCCGTTGCTCAAGCCGCTGGCGGCGTGGCTGCCGGGCGTCATCCCCGATCCCGCCAAGCTGACGGCGGCGTTCCATATCGCGTTCAATGTCGGAACGGCGCTGCTGTTCATCGGCCTGCTCGATCCGCTGGCGCGGCTCCTGGAATGGCTATTGCCGTCGCGCGCACCGGCCGACGATCCCGGCGCGCCGCGCTATCTTGATGACGCCGCGCTGGACACGCCGTCGCTCGCTTTGGCCGATGCGGCGCGCGAGACCCTGCGCATGGGCGATATGGTCGAATCGATGTTGCGGCAGGTGATGACGGCGCTGATGACCAACGATCGTCGGCTGGTCGCCACGGTGACGCGCATGGACAATGCGGTCGACCGGCTCGACGAGGCGATCAAACTCTACGTCACCAAGCTCACGCGCGGCGCGCTGTCCGAGGAAGAAGGCCATCGCGCCATGGAGATTATCTCGTTCGCTATCAATCTCGAACACATCGGCGACATCATCGAGAAGAATCTCAGCGAGCTGGCGGCGAAGAAGATCAAGCTGCAGACGCAGTTCTCGCCCGCCGGCGCTGCCGAGCTGGAAGCTTTCCATGGCCGGATTCTCGACAGCCTCAAGCTCGCTTTCGCGGTGTTCCTGTCAGGCGCGCCGGCCGATGCACGCCGCTTGCTCGATCAGAAGGCGGAGATGCGCGCCGCCGAATTGCAGGCCTCCGACCGGCATCTGGAGCGATTGCGCGAAGGCCGCCCGGAAACGCTGGAGACCACGTCGCTGCATCTCGACGTGCTGCGGGATCTGCGCCGCATCCATTCGCACATCGTGTCGGTGGCCTATCCGGTACTGGAGGCGGCCGGCGAACTGCCGAGGATCGCCACCGACAGCGAGCCGATCCGCGGCGTTCCGGTGGCGGAGCGGGCGCGCTGACCATCAGCGAACGATGGGCCCGAGGTCTTTCAGGATCGCCGGCAACACCGAGGTCGCTTCCCTTGCGGAAAAGCCCGGCTGCATGCGCGGGTCATACAGGATCGTCAGCATCGCCCGGTCATAGACGCTGAGATAGCCGACCGTCCGGGTCTGGTTCAGCGTCGTGAACGGATTGCTGTCGGCATGGTTCGACAGGCCGAACGCATGCAGCGTCTCGTGATAGGCACAGTCGAAGAACACGTCGTCGCCCTGATCGACGATGATGAACACATCCGCCCGCAGGATGGTGCCGTCCAGCCGCGACTTCAGGCTGGTCATGCATTGCGGATCGGTCTTGGCGACGAAGTCGCGCGCCACCTGCTTGCCGAATGCCTGCTCCATGGCGCCGACGAAATTCTTTTCATCGATCAGTCGCACGGTGACATTGGCGTCGTCTTCCTTGTCGGTGAGCGTCGCATCGAGATGGGGAATCACGCGGGAGAATTCGCGCACCACGGCTTTGTAGCGCTCGCCGCGCGAAACGCTGCCTTGATCGAGCACGGCGATTTTCGCCGTCTCGGTGAATTTGCGCACGCCTTTCGGCCTGCCGCCGACCCGCAGATCGGAGCCGAAGGCGAGCGCCAGGAATCCCTTTTCCAGTTCTGAAGCGGTGAAGCGGGTATATTCCGGCGGCGCGTCTTCCGGCGCGCCGGTCGGAGCGGGCCGGCGGTCGCTCGCGGCGTAAGCAGCGCTCGCGCACAGGCTCAGGACAGCGACGAGCAGCGGGGCAAGTTTCTTCACGATGGGCGTTTCTCGCGCACGAGCCCTTCCTGCGACACGGAGGCGACCAGCGTACCGTCGCGCTGGAAGATCAGCCCGCGCGAAAAGCCGCGGGCATTCTGCAGGCTCGGGCTGTCCTGCGCATACAGCAGCCATTCGTCGGCGCGGAATGGCCGATGAAACCAGAGCGCGTGGTCGAGGCTCGCGCCCATGAACTCCGGCTCGAACAGGCTGCGGCCGTGCCGCGCCAGCGCGGTGTCGAGCAGCGTCATGTCGGACGCGTAAGCGAGGATCGCCTGATGGATCGCCGGATCGTCCGGCAATTTTTCCGTCGTGCGGATCCACATGTTGAAATGACCGTCGGCGATCTTCTTGCCGCTGTAGCGATCGTCGACCGGGCACAGTTCGATCGGCCGCTCCTTTTCGAAATAGCTGCGCACCGGGCCGGGCATCGACGGCAGCAGCGCCTTGCGCATGGCGGCATCGCCGGTGAGCTGTTCCGGCGTCGCGACCTTTGGCATCTCGGCCTGATGGCTGAGGCCGGGCTCGTCCACATGGAACGACGCCAGCATGGAGAAGATCGCGTTGCCGTGCTGGCGCGCGGTGACGCGGCGGGTGGTAAAGCTGCGGCCGTCGCGCAGGCGGTCGACATCATAGATGATCGGTACGTTCGGATCGCCCGGCAGGATGAAGTAGGCGTGCAGCGAATGCGGCTGCGGCCCGTTGACGGTGCGGATCGCGGCGACCAGCGCCTGCGCGATCACCTGTCCGCCGAACACCCGCTGCCAGCTCGATTTCGGGGAACGGCCGCGAAACAGATTGAGGTCGAGCTGTTCGATATCGAGGATCGACAATAAATCTTGGACGGGAGTAGCCATCGTTCGCCTTGCGGAAGATACGCGCGCTTCAACATGTAGTCATGACTTCCGGCCTGACGAAAGCAAAATCAGCGGCTGGCTGCGGCGAAGTCGGCGCCGTCGGCGATGCGCGCAGCGAGCGTGAGCACGCGCTGGCGCCCCAAGTTGCCTCCAGTGTCGCCTCCACTGTCGCTCTTATCCTGTTCCGCCAGCCATTCGCTGACGCGGCATGCCGACACGGCATAAAGCCCGTCGTCGGCCTGCGCCATCCACTCCCGCCGCGTTTCCGGCAATGGGTCGCGGGTGCGTGCGCGGCAACGCGCCGCGCCGGTACCGGGCAGCAGGTAGCGGGGATCGTCGGAGACGTTGATCGCCAGTCCCTCGTCGAACCAGCGCGGGATCGCGCCGAACCAGACGCGCCACGCGCCGGCGCGCTGATGCAATTCCACATGCGAGAGTTCGTGCGCGGCAATCACCGGCGTGACGCCGTCGGGCGACAGGATCAGCGCGTGGTCGAGCATTGCCATGCCGCGCGAATTGCAGCCGCCGAAGCGCTGATAGCATTCCGGTGTGGCGCAGACGAACACGGCCGGGTCGGCGTCGAGCGATCCGTAGAATGTGAGCACCACGGCGCGCGCCTGCCGTAGCACCGCGGCGGTGCGCGCGCGGTCCGCAGGCGGCATTGCGGTTTCGACATAGGTGTGGCCGGCGATCGGCGTGAAGCCGAAGCAGCGCGGACAGGCCAGCGCGCCGGCCAGCGGATAAGCGAACACGAAGCCGACCGCGGCCGCGATCAGCGCCGCGACCAGCGTCGCGGCGACGGTACCGAGAAGGCTGCGCCGGGCGCGCTGTTTCGGGGGATCGCCGGTACGGTTTGGCATGTTCTGTTTGCGGTGACGAAGTGCTAAAGGACATTCACACAACGGAGCGTCGGCGTGGCGGAATCAAGGCAGCAAGGGCGACAGGAACAGGATGCGCGGTGCGATGTGCTGATCGCCGGCGCCGGCTTTGCCGGACTCGGCCTTGCCATCGCGTTGCGTCAGGCGCTCGGGCGTTCCTTCGCGGTGACGGTGGCTGACCCGACGCTCGGCGGCGCATCGCGCGACGGCCGAGCCTCGGCGATTGCGGCTGCGGCGCGACGGCTGTTCGAGACCATCGGTGCCTGGGCGCCGATGGCGGACAAGGCGCAGCCGATCCTCGACATGGTGGTGACCGACAGCAAGCTGCAGGACGCGGTGCGTCCGGTGCTTCTCACCTTCGGCGGCGAGGTGACGCCCGGCGAGCCGTTCGCGCACATGGTCGAGAACCGCGACCTGATCGACGTGCTGGTCGCGCGCGCGCAGGAGATCGGCGTGACGTTGCGGGCGACGGCGGTCAGCGACTTCACCGTCGATCCCGCGACGGTCGATGTGACCTTCGCCGACGGCGGACGGATGGCCACGCGCCTGCTGGTCGGCGCCGACGGTGCGCGCTCGCGCGTGCGCGAGCATGCCGGTATCCCCTTCCACGGCTGGGATTACGGACAGTCCGGCATCGTCACCACGGTGACGCACGAGCGCGATCACAACGGCCGTGCCGAGGAGCATTTCCTGCCCGCCGGCCCGTTCGCGATCCTGCCGCTCACTGGCCGCCGCTCATCGCTGGTGTGGACCGAAAAAACCAAGGAGGCGGAACGCATCGTTGCGCTGTCCGATGACGAATTCCATGCGGAGCTGGAGCGGCGCTTCGGCCTCAAGCTCGGCGACGTCACGGTGACCGGTCCGCGCCGCGCGTTTCCGCTCGGGCTTTACACGGCGCGCGCGTTCATCGCCGACCGCATCGCGCTGATCGGCGACGCCGCGCATGTGATCCATCCGATCGCCGGCCAGGGCCTCAATATGGGCCTGCGCGACGTGGCGGCGCTGGCGGAAGTGATCGCCGATGCGGCGCGGCTCGGGCTCGATCCCGGCGCTTACGACGTGCTGGAGCGCTATCAGCGCTGGCGCCGCTTCGACACGGCGACCATGGGCGTTGCCACCGACGGGCTGAACCGGCTGTTCTCCAATCACTCCGATGCGCTGCGGCTTATCCGCGATGTCGGTCTTGGTCTGGTCGAGCGCATGCCGGCGATAAAGTCGTTCTTCATCCGCGAGGCCGCCGGCATCACCGGCGAGGTGCCGAAGCTTCTGCGCGGCGAGCCGATCTAGGCGGCCGCAGTCCTGCTCGCGCTTATGGTTCGAGACGGCTGACGAATGCGAGCTCCTCACCATGAGGCCTTAAGAGAGACGCACAACTCTCTCCGCCGTCATGATCGCGCTTGTCGCGGCCATCCACGTCTTCCTTTACCGCGCGAAAGCAAAGCCGTGGATGCCCGCAATGAATGCGGTCGCGACGGGAGAGAAAGACTCACTCGCGCCGCGGTTCTCGAGAAACAACGCTTATCTACGACAGCGGCACCGCGCTCACATGTGCGGCAAATCCCGGCCGCGCGGCGATCGCGTCGTACCAGCGGCGCGCATGCGGCAACGGCGGATGCTCGGGCACCAGTGCCCAGTAGCGATACGCATTGGTCGCCACCGGAATATCGCCGTAGGTGAACACATCGCCGGCGACATAGGCGGTCTTGGCAAGCTGCGCGTCGAGCAGCTTCATCGCTTCGGTGTTCTTCGCGCGGGATGCATCGATGGCGGCAGCATCACGCTTGTCCGGCTCGGTGCGGATCAGGCCCCAGAACAGGTCGCGCTGCGATGGCTGCAGCACCGACAATTGCCAGTCCATCCACATCTGGGCGCGGGCGCGCATCTGCAGGTCGGCCGGTTCGAGCCGGTGATCCTTGTCGTAGCGCGCGGCGAGATAGCGGACGATCGAGTTCGATTCCCATAGTGTGAAGTCGCCGTCGACCAGCGTCGGCACCAGCGCGTTGGGATTGATGGCGAGATAGTGCGGATCCTTGGTCTGCCCGAATGAGCCGCCGGCATCGACCCGTTCGTTCGGGACATTGAGTTCGGCCAGCGCCCACATCACCTTCTGAACGTTGATGGATGTCTTGCGGCCCCACACCTTGAGCATCGTTGTCATCCGCTGTCAGTCGAGCTTGCGTGCTTCTTCCGGCAGCATGATCGGTATGCCGTCGCGGATCGGATAAGCGAGCTTGGCGCCGCGCGAGATCAGCTCCTGTTTCGCTGCGTCGTATTCCAGCGTCGCCTTGGTCAGCGGACAGACCAGGATTTCCAGAAGCTTCGGATCGACCGACCCGGTCTTCAATTCGCTGTTCTCGGTCATCGGTCGTCTCACCCTGATGTCTATTGCAGCTTGGTTTCGCCGTCGGTGTTCTTCTTGGCCAATTCGATTTCGGTGACCGCGACCAGAATTTCCGCCCGTGTCTTGAGGTCGCCCGCTTCCAGCAGCGCCTGCTTTTCCGGCGGACCGTAAGGAGACATCATGGCGAGCGCGTTGACCAGCGCTTCGTTCGGCGCCTTCTCGATGCCGTCCCAGTCGGCCTTGAGATCGTTGGCCTCAAGGAATTCACGCAGCGCCTTCAAGAGCGCATCGCGGTCGACCGCGTCTTCGCCCTTGCGCGGCTCGAAATCGTCGAGGAACGTGTAGGCGACGCGGCACTGGCGATAGGCGGTGGCGACCGTCAGCTCTTCTTCGATAACGAAGCGGGCAATGCCGGTGAGTTCGAGCAGATAGCGGCCGTCGCCGCTCTCGGCGAGCTGGGTGATGCGGCCGACGCAGCCGACCTTGTAGAGCGCCGGCGTGTCGGCGGAGCCGCCGTGCGCTGGATCGGGCTGGATCATGCCGATCAGCCGATGTCCGTCGCGCAGCGCGTCGTCGATCATCGCCAGATAGCGCGGCTCGAAAATATTGAGCGGCATCTGTCCACGCGGCAGCAGCAGCGCGCCCGGCAACGGGAACACCGGAATGACATGCGGCAGATCGGCCGGGCCGCGATAATTGGCATTCATCGGCATCGCATATCCCTCGGCTTGCATCTCATGCAGGGGAGGCGATGTTTGCGCTCATGCAAACATCAGCGTCGACAGCCGTCGCCGGCCGTCCACGGTGGCCGGATCGGCCGAGCCCCACGCTTCGAAGAACTGCACGAGCTGCTTGCGCGCCGCGTCGTCGTTCCACTTGCGGTCGCGTTTGAAGATTTCCAGCAGATGCGTGGTCGCTTCTTCACGCTTGCCCGCGGCGTTCAGCGCTACCGCGAGATCGAACCGGGCCTGATGATCGGCCGGGTTTGCGGCGATCTTCTGTTCAAGTTCGGTCACGGGACCCAGCGACTGCGCCTGTTCGGCCAGTTCGATGGCGGCGTGCGCGGCGGCATAGGCCGGATCGTTGTGCTTGGCGGCGGGCACCAGCGCGAGTGTCTGCTTCGCCTGCTCGACCGAGCCGAGTTCGAGCTGGCAGCGCGCGAGGCCGGCGAGCGCCGCGACGTTGGCGCCATCTTCGGCGAGCAGCGCGGCATAGATGTCCGCCGCGCCGGCTGCGTCACCAGCGGCGAGCGCTTCCTCAGCGGCCTTCAGGCCGTCGCGCTCTTCGGCGCCGACCGCGCCCTTGGTGAGCCGCTGCAGGAATTCCAACACCTGCTTTTCCGGCAGCGCGCCCATGAAGCCATCGGCCGGCTGGCCGTTGACGAAGGCGATGACCGCCGGGATCGACTGGATGCCGAGCTGGCCCGCGACCTGCGGGTGCTCGTCGATGTTCATCTTGACGAGCTTCACCTTGCCCTTGGCGGCGCGCACGCTCTTTTCCAGAATGGGGGTGAGCTGCTTGCACGGGCCGCACCAGGGCGCCCAGAAGTCGACCAGCACCGGCTGACGACGCGATTCCTCCATCACGTCCTTCATGAAGGTCTGCGTGGTCGTGTCCTTGATCAGATCGTCGACGGGTGCCGCGGCTCCTGCCAGACCCGTCAGCGTTCCCGGTGCGTCTCCGCCATTCTGCAGCATTGATCCTCGCCGTCCTGCGTTCTGTCGCGCTTCAATCCGTTACCGGCTTAAGCGGCCGCCGGTGGGCCGTCTGTGTATGCCGGAAACATGGGCATGTGGAACCTAAATTCAATCGTCCAGGGTGGGCGTAATGCCGCCCGAAACTGCCTCGATCCGGGGCGGATGCCCGGTCGATTCCAGGAACCGGATCAGGCCGTCGCGGCTGAGGGTGGTGGTCATGGTGTTGTCGAGCGGGTGATAGTTGAGCACGGGATGTTCCATCATCGCCGCGTCGAGCACCACCGTCACCCGGCGTTGCGTATCGTTGATGACGCCGAATGGCGTCACCGAGCCGGGCCGGACCCCGAGGAGTTCCATCATCAGGCCCTCCGACCCGAACGAGAACCGGCCGCTGGCGCCCAGCCGCCGGTGCAGCCCCTTGAGGTCGATCACGGCGTCCGCCTCGGCCACAACCAGATAAACGGCAGCCTTTTTGTCCCGCAGGAACAGGTTCTTGGTGTGGGCACCCGGACTTTGACTGCGGAAATGGCGGGATTCGGCCACCGTGAACAGCGCCGGGTGGGTCACGGTGGTGTGCCGGATGCCGAGGCGGTCGAGGGCGGCGAACAGGTCTTGCGGCGAGGCGGGCATAAACGGGCCGGGAGAAAACAGGTGAGGGACATTCCTTGACGCCGGCCCGGTCCCTTTGCGGGCTTTCTGGTCGGGCGGTCGTCACCGTGGTTGCAAAGCGCCGGGCCTGTGTCTATAGGAACGCCCGGCGGCTCCGGCTTCGGTCGGCGCCTTAGCCAACGGATGCGGGTGTAGCTCAGGGGTAGAGCACGACCTTGCCAAGGTCGGGGTCGAGGGTTCGAATCCCTTCGCCCGCTCCAATTGGTTCCGCTGACAGCGATCGAACGGCTCCGCCGGCGTCACGCGACGCATCTGCGTCATTGCCGCCGTCTGCGGTGTCGCGCCGGGATGACACGGCATTACCCTTCGATTAGAACCCCAATCGTGCGAAACGCCTTTTACCGGCAAGGATCGACTCTGCGCGGGCCGCGGCTGCGGGCCGCGATCGCGCTCGTCCTGTCGGTGTGCATGCTGGCGTCGGTTTTCCATGGCTGGAGCGCCGCCGCCGCCGAAGGCCTCGCACCGGTCACGGCGATCGGCATGGCAAGCGACAACGGCACCGCCGACGACCACTCCTCCGTACCGGTCCATGCCGACCATTGCCTGTCGCATGTCGCCGGCTCTCTCTCGCGCGATATCGCGACCGTGCCGGCGCTGTTCGGCACTCGCGCGTTCGGCTTGCGTCAGGACCGACCGCTGATGCGTGTCGCGATGCTGTCGCCGTTCAAGCCGCCGAAAGCTTAAGTCTCGTCTGCGGATCGTGCGTCTCCCCTACGGAGACGGTTCCCCCATCACTGGTTTGATCGCTTGCGTGGCGCCGTGCGCCCGCGTGCGGGATGGTGCGCATGAACAGGACTCTTGTTGCCGCAATCGCGGCTGTCTGTGCGGTGGTTGCCGCTTTTGCGGGTGGGCTTTGGGCGGGCCGAACCTCGTATTCCGATCATCCGCCGCAGGCGGCGTCGCGAACCCATGCCGACGATGACGGTCACGATCACGGAAAGGCGAAGGACGCTCGTGGCCGCGATAGCGACAAGGCCGATGAACATGGCGAAGAAGGGCTGACGCTCGCCGACCCGCAGCTCAAGGCCGCTGCGATCGAATTGAAGCCTGTGGCAACCGGCGTGTTGCGCGAGCACATCCTGGTCTCCGGTGCGATCGCGCCGGACACGGATCGCGTCGCCCGCGTCGCCGTCAATCTGCCCGGCACGGTGTCGGAGCTGCGCAAGCGGCTCGGCGATCCGGTCGAGAAAGGCGAAGTCGTCGCGGTGATCGAAAGCCGCGAATTGTCCGACGCCAAGAGCGAGTATCTCGCTGCGCGACTGACCAACGATCTGCAGCAGACATTGATGGCGCGGCAGCAGAAGCTGCTGGAGCAAAAAGCTGTTCCGGAAAACGACTATCTGCGCGCTCGGCTCACTGCGCAGGATGCGCAGATCCGGCTTGATTCCGCGCGGCAGAAGCTGCTCGCGCTCGGCCTGCGGGTCGACGAGATCGAAAAACTGCCAGAGCAATCGGTCGAGACCCTGCGCAAGCAGGCGCTACGCTCGCCGATCCGCGGCCGCATCGCCGAGCGGCGCGCCGATCTCGGCGCGCTGGTAGGACGCGAAGGACAGGAGAGCGAGATCTTCGTCGTTGTCGATCTCGATCAGGTCTGGGTTGATCTCGCTTTGTCACCGTCCGACGCGGCGAAGGTGCGTGAAGGCGCGACCGTCAGACTGATCGGCAAGGACATCGACAAGAACCACGCGCAGACGACGGCGACCATCGTCTTCGTCAGTCCGCTGATCGACAAGGACACTCGCGCCGCGCGGGTGATCGCGGCCTTGCCGAATGCCGGCCATGGCTGGCGACCGGGAACGTTCGTCACTGCGGAAATCTTCACCGGCGACAGCACCGCCACCGTGGTCGTGCCGAAATCCGCGTTGCAGACGGTCGAGGGCAAGACCGTCGTGTTCGTGCGCGACGGCGATCGTTTCGAAGCGCGCGCCGTCCGCCTCGGCCGCGAGGATGACGATCAGGTCGAGATCGTCGCCGGCGTCAAACCCGGCGAGGTCATCGCCATCACCAACACCTTCACGCTGAAGGCCGAGCTTGGGAAGCGTGACGCCGGGCACGAGCATTGACGTCATGATCAGATTCATACTCGCGCTCTCCATCACCCATCGCTGGACCGTCGTCGTCATCAGTCTGGTGGCCGCCGCGCTCGGCGCCTGGGCCTTGTGGCGGCTGCCGATCGATGCGGTGCCCGACATCACCAACAACCAGGTGCAGATCAACACGCTCGCGCCGTCGCTGTCGCCGGCCGAGATCGAGAAGCAGGTCACCGTGCCGCTGGAAACGGCGCTCGCCGGCATGGCGGGGCTGGAAAGCACGCGTTCTCTGTCACGCAATGGCTTCTCGCAGATCACGGCGGTGTTCGACGAAAGCACCAGTATCTACTTCGCGCGCCAGCAGGTGAGCGAACGGCTGGTGGAAGGACGCGAGTTCCTCCCCCCGGAGACCGAGCCGCGGATGGGGCCGGTCTCCACCGGACTGGGCGAAATCTATATGTGGAGCATCGGCTTCGATGCCGATGCGCCGGTGCGCGCGGGCGAGCCCGGGCCGCAACCGGACGGCAGCTTCCTCACGCCGGAAGGCCAGCGGCTGAAGACGCCGGTGGAACGTGGCGGATATCTGCGCACGGTGCAGGACTGGATCGTGCGGCCGCAGATCAAGACCGTCACCGGGGTCGCCGGCGTCGATTCCATCGGCGGCTTCGTCAAGCAGTATCAGGTCGAGCCGGACCCGGCGAAGCTCGCGGCGCTCGGCCTGAGCTATGCCGACGTCGTGCGCGCCTTGCAGGAGAACAACGCCAGCCGCGGCGCGCGCTATATCGAGCACAACGGCGAAGGCATCGTTGTGCGCTCCAGCGGGCGGATGCAGAGTGTCGACGATATCGGCAACGCGGTGGTCGTCACCCGTGGCGGGACGCCGATCCGCGTCGGCGAGCTTGGCGCCGTATCGATCGGCGGCGAGACGCGCACCGGCAGCGCCAGCGCCAATGGCGAGGAGATCGTCATCGGCACGGCGCTGATGCTGATCGGCGCCAACAGCCGCACGGTGTCGCAGGCGGTGGACAAGCGCATGACGGAGATCATGCGCATCCTGCCGCCGGGCATTCGCGTGACGACGGTGCTGAACCGCACGCTGCTGGTCGATGCGACGGTGACGACCGTGGCGACGAATCTCGCCGAGGGCGCGCTGCTGGTGATCGCCGTGCTGTTTCTGCTGCTCGGCAATCTGCGCGCGGCGATGATCACGGCGCTGGTCATCCCGTTCTCGATGCTGCTCACCGCCATCGGCATGTTCCAGGGCCGGATCAGCGCCAATCTGATGAGCCTCGGCGCGCTCGATTTCGGCTTGCTGGTGGATGGCGCCGTTATCGTCACCGAAAACTGTCTGCGGCTGCTGGGGCAGCGGCAGCATGAATTGAGCCGCGCGCTCACGACCGATGAACGGCTGTCGGTGGTCCGGCGCGGCGCCGAGGAGATGATCCGACCGACCGTGTTCGGCCAGGCGATCATCATTCTCGTTTATCTGCCGTTGCTCGCCTTCACCGGCGTCGAGGGCAAGATGTTCCATCCCATGGCGCTGACGGTGATGTTCGCGCTGGTCGGCGCTTTCATCCTGTCGCTGACGTTGGTGCCGGCGCTGATCGCGCTGTGGGTGACGCGGCCGGTGAAGGAGAAGGAAAGCCCGCTGATCGTCGGGCTCAAGCGGTATTATCGGCCGACGCTGGAGCGCGCCTTGGCGCGGCCGCTCGCGGTTGCCGGCGGCGCCGCGCTGCTGTTCGTGCTGGCGCTGGTGCTGTTCCTGCGGCTCGGTCAGGAGTTCATCCCGTCGCTCGACGAGAAGAATCTCGCGATGCATGCGCTGCGCATCCCGAGCGCGTCGCTGTCGCAATCGCAGGCGATGCAGTTGCAGGTCGAGCGCGCGGTGGCGGCGGTGCCGGAAGTGCAGCTCGTTTTCTCGAAGACCGGCACGGCGGAAGTGGCATCCGACCCGATGCCGCCGAACGCATCGGACACCTTCATCATTCTCAAGCCGCCGGCGGAATGGCCGGAGCCGGCGCTGTCCAAGGAAGCGCTGGTGCGCAAGATTACGCGGGCGGTGTCCGATTTGCCGGGCAACGTCTATGAGTTCACCCAGCCGATCCAGATGCGGTTCAATGAACTGCTGGCCGGCGTACGCGGTGACGTCGCCGTTAAGGTATTCGGTGATGAGTTCGAGCCGATGATCGGCGCCGCTAATCAAGTGGCCGGTGTGTTGCGCGCGGTTCCCGGCGCGGTCGACGTGAAGGTGGAGCAGGCGAGCGGCCTGCCGACGCTGGAGATCGATATCGACCGCCGCGAGATCGGTCGTCTCGGTCTGAGCATCGCGACGGTGCAGGCGACTATCGGCGCGGCGATCGGCGGTCAGGACGCCGGCGTGGTGTTCGAGGGCGATCGCCGCTTCGCGGTGGTGGTGCGTCTGCCGGAGCGCACGCGCGCCGATTTCGAGGTGCTGCGGAATCTGCCGGTGGCGTTACCGCCGAGCGCGGCGAGCACGGTGCCGCAGACCGTGCCGCTCGGGCGCATCGCATCGCTGCGCGTGGTGGAAGGTCCGAACCAGATCAGCCGCGAGAACGGCAAGCGCCGTGTCGTCGTCACGGCCAATGTCCGCGGCCGCGATATCGCTTCGGTGGTCGAGGACGCGCAGGCGCGGATCGGCGCGGCGGTGACGTTGCCGCCGGGATCGTGGATCGCCTGGGGCGGACAGTTCGAAAATCTCGCCGCGGCGCGCGAGCGGCTGATGCTGGTCGTACCGGCGGTGTTCGTGCTCATCTTCCTGTTGCTCACGCGCGCACTCGGCTCGGCGCGCGACGCGGCACTGGTGTTCAGCGCGGTGCCGCTCGCTCTGTCCGGCGGTGTGCTGGCGCTGTCCCTGCGCGGCATGCCGTTCTCGATCTCGGCCGGCGTGGGCTTCATCGCGCTCTCCGGCGTCGCTGTCCTCAACGGTCTGGTGATGATGAGTGCGATCCGCCAGGCCGCGGCCGCCGGCGGGACGATGCGCGATGCGGTGCTCGCGGGCGCCATGGGCCGGCTGCGGCCGGTGGTGATGACCGCGCTGGTCGCCTCGCTCGGCTTCGTGCCGATGGCGCTGGCGACCGGGACCGGCGCCGAGGTGCAGAAGCCGCTGGCCACGGTGGTGATCGGCGGACTGATCAGCGCGACCCTGCTGACACTGGTGGTCCTGCCGGCGCTGGTGGTCCGGTTCGGCCGGCCGGCCGGCGTGACTGCGCCGGCCACCGGGGCGTTACATTCTCCAGAGGAATCAAGGGGGTAAAGCCTCCTTGATTTTCGTCATTGACGTTTGCCGGAAGCTGGTGTCTTTGCCGCGCAGCAACGGCTCCGCGCGGCGGGCCGATCTTTTCAAAGATATCCGGCGACGATCATGCGGCACGTTCTGGCGGCGAAGCTTTTGGACGACATGACCCGTCCGACCAACCGTGGCGGCACCTCGGCGGTGGCCGCGGCTTTCCTGCCCCCGGCGCCGTCGGCCTCGCTGATCCGCCTCGGCGTTCGCCGCGCCGGCCAGCAGCAGCAGCAGCAAGCTCAGGGAGCGCGCCGTGACGTGCTGATCCGCCGTCGTCAGATCGGCTGATCGTCCCGCTTCCCCAAGTCATCTCCAAGTCATCTCCAAGTCATCCTCAGGTCATCTGCCGTCGGATCGATTGCGATAAGATCGCCGCGACGATTCGCGCGGAGGATTTTTCACGCATGCAGGTCACGACATCGCTGGCGCTGGTCAATGGCGCGCATAGCCGCGTCAAGCACACCCGCCACGGCTTCATGCTCTACAACACGCATGATGCCTATGTCGGCCGCTCGCTCGAACTCTACGGTGAGTTTTCCTACGGCGAGATCGAGCTGTTCTCGCAGTTGCTCAAGCCGGGCATGACCATCCTTGATGTCGGCGCCAATATCGGGGCGCACACGCTCTATTTCGCCGAGGTCGCCGGACCGACCGGAACGGTGGTCGCATTCGAGCCGCAGCGCGCCGTGCATCAGATCCTGGTGGCGAACCTCGCGCTCAACGATGTGAGCAATTGCCGCGCGATGCAGATGGGCGTCGGCAAGGAGCCGGGCCAGGCGTTCATCCCCGCCGTCGATTATGCCGCTGCCGGCAACTTCGGCGGCGTCTCGCTCGATGCGGAGCAGGGCGAGGCGGTGGTGGTGGTGCCGATCGACGGGATCGGCCTCGAGCGGTGCGATTTCATCAAGATCGACGTCGAAGGCATGGAGGAAGCGGTGATCGACGGCGCCGCCGGCGTCATCCGCCGCGACCGGCCCGCGCTCTATGTCGAGAACGACCGCCGGGATAAATCGGAATCGCTGATCCGCCGGCTGCAGGACCTGAACTACCGGATGTTCTGGCACCTGCCGCCGCTGTTCAACGCCGCCAATATCTACGGCAACGCCGTCAACGTGTTCCCCGGCATCGTCTCCATCAATATGCTGTGCCTGCCGGCCGAGTCCGTGAACGCCGTCACCGGATTGCAGGAAGTCGCGTCACCGTTCGACTGGCCACTGGCGCAGTAATCACCGTTCAATAGCCGGCGGCGAGCGCGCCGCGCGTGCGCGTATCGGCGGCACCGATCCAGCCGCCGTGCTGGTCTGCCGCGATGGCATTGATGGCCGTCGCTGGGCGGCGCACCAAGACGTGCTGGCCGCGGTGCCGCAATCCCTCGACGATCTGCGCCGGCATCGCCGGCTCGACCAAGGTTTCGTCCGGCATCCATTGATGATGCAGCCGCGGCATATGCACCGAGGCGGCGACGTCCTTGCTGAAGTCGAGCATGCCGACGATCTGCTGCAACACAGCGGTGATGATGCGGCTGCCGCCCGGCGAGCCGGTGACGAGTGCGACCTTGCCGTCTTTCAGCAGGATCGTCGGCGTCATCGACGACAGCGGCCGTTTGCCGGGACCGGGCAGGTTCGGTTCATAGCTGACGAGGCCGAATGCATTGGCGGCGCCGGGGCGAGCGGTGAAGTCGTCAAGCTCGTTGTTGAGAAGGACGCCGGTGCCGTCGGCAACGAGGCCGACGCCGTAGCTGAAGTTCAGCGTATAGGTGTTCGACACCGCGTTGCCGTCGCCATCGACCACGGAGAAATGCGTGGTGTTGTCACCCTCGCGCGGCACCGGAAACGCGCCCGGTGTCGCCGGTGTCGCGCGTTGCGGATCGATGGTCGCGCGCAATATCGCGGCATAGCGTTTCGAGGTGAGGCCCTTGACCGGCACGCTGACGCGGTCCGGATCGCCGAGATAGGCGGCGCGGTCGGCATAAGCGCGCTTCATCGCCTCGACCATCAAGTGGCGCGATGCGGCATCATCCTTCAGCGCGAAGCCCTCGAGGATGTTGAGCATCTCGATCAGATGCACGCCGCCGGACGACGGCGGCGGCATCGAGAGAATGTCATAGCCGCGATAAGTGCCGCGCACCGGTTCGCGCAGGATCGCGCGATAGGATTTGAGATCGTCGACGGTGATCAGGCCGCCGGCTTTCTGCACGCCGGCCGCGAGCTTGTCCGCGACCGCGCCGTCATAGAAGCCGCGCGCACCCTCGCGCGCGATGGCGGACAGGGTTTCGGCCAGATCGCGCTGCACCAGCGTCCGTCCGGCGTGCAATCCGCTGCCGTCCGGATTGAGGAAGATCGCCGCGCTCGACGGCCAGCGCGCCAGCCGCGCGGCGAGGCGCGGCAGCGAGTCGGCGAGATCGCCGTCGACCGGAACGCCGTCGCGCGCCAGCGCGATGGCCGGGGCGAGCAGTTGTGCCAGCGTGAACCGGCCCGAGCCGAATTTTTCGTGCGCCATGACGAGCCCGGCGACGGTGCCGGGCACGCCGATGGCCATCGCACTGTCGCGCGATTTCTGCGGATCGGGATTGCCGCTTGTGTCGAGGAACATGGTCGGCGTCGCCGCCGCCGGCGCGGTCTCGCGATAGTCAATCGCCGCCCGCGCCTGATCCTTGCGATGGATCACCATGAAGCCGCCGCCGCCGATATTGCCGGCGCGCGGATAGGTCACCGCCAGCGCGAAACCGGTGGCGACCGCGGCATCGACCGCGTTGCCGCCCTGTTTGAGGATCTCCACTCCGACCTGCGCGGCGCGGCCTTCCTGCGCCACCACCATGCCATGGGCGGCACGCACCGGCACGACCGGCGGCACCGTCTGCAAGGTGGAGTCGAGCGCCGGTGTGCCGGGACCGGTTTGCGGCCATGCCGGCGCGGTCAGCGCCAGCAGGCTCGCAACGACAACACCGAAGCCGGACCGCAGCGGTCGCACCGGGTTAGCGCGGCCGGCGCGGTTTGCGGATGTATTCGCGATAGAGCGGCACCCACATGAAGGCGCGGATGCGGGCCTCCAGTTCGTCGGCGCTGCAGGCGGGCGCGACGCCGTCGGCCTGCGCCTGCTTGCCGACCGCGAGCGCGACCTTGGCCGACACCTCGCGCAGATCCTTCACCGGCGGCAGCAGCCGCGCGGTGCGGTCGGTGCGCGTCGGCGACAGCGCCGCGAGCGCCTTCGCCGAGGCCATGAACATGGTTTCGGTGATGCGCGTGGCGGCGGAGGCGAGCACGCCGAGACCGACACCGGGGAAGATGTAGGAGTTGTTGGTCTGGTCGATCGGAATGGTGCGGCCGTTATAGGTCGCCGCGGGATAGGGACTGCCGGTGCCGATCAGCGCGCGGCCCTCGGTCCATTCGATCAGCTTCTGCGGGATCGCTTCGCTGCGCGAGGTCGGGTTCGACAGCGGGAAGATCACCGGCCGCTCGACATTCTTCGCCATCGCGCGCGCGATCTCTTCGGTGAACGCGCCGGGCTGGCCGGAGACGCCGATCAGCACCGTGGGCTTCGCGTTCTCGATCACGTCGATCAGGCCGATGCGGTTGGCGTCGCGCCGCGACCAGGTGGCGACGTCCTCGCGCGTGCGCAGCAGGAAGCGCTGGCCCTCGTGGATATTGTTCATGCCCTCCACCAGCAGGCCGTCGCGGTCGACCGCATAGAATCGGCGGCGCGCTTCCGCTGGGGACAGGCCGTCGTCGATCATCGCCTGCATGATCAGCGAACAGATGCCGGTGCCGGCCGAGCCGGCGCCGAACAGGGCGATGCGCTGTTCCTTGAGCGGGATGCCGGTGACATTGACCGCCGCGAGCAGCGTGCCCGCGGCGATCGCCGCGGTGCCCTGGATGTCGTCGTTGAACGTGCACAGCCGGTCGCGATAGCGCTCGATCAGCCGGCCGGAATTGGCGCCGGCGAAATCCTCCCACTGCAGCAGCACGTTCGGCCAGCGCTTCATCACCGCCTGAACGAACTCCTCGATGAAGTCGTCGTAGTCCTGACCGCGCACGCGGTTGTGGCGCCAGCCGACATAGAGCGGATCGAGCAGCCGCTCCTGATTGTCGGTGCCGACATCGAGCAGGATCGGCAGCGTCTGCGTCGGATGGATGCCGGCGCAAGCGGTGTAGAGCGACAGCTTGCCGATCGGAATGCCCATGCCGCCGGCGCCCTGGTCGCCGAGGCCGAGGATGCGCTCGCCGTCGCTGACGACGATGACGCGCACGTCGTTGAGGTTCGGCCGGTTGAGGATCTCGGTTATGCGGTGCCGGTTCGGATAGCTGATGAACAGGCCGCGCGGCTTGCGCCAGATTTCGCTGAAGCGCTGGCAGCCTTCACCGACCGTCGGGGTGTAGACGATCGGCAGCAGTTCTTCCATGTGCGAGGTGAGCAGCGCGTAGAACACCGTTTCGTTGGTGTCCTGCAGATCGCGGATGAAGGCGTAGCGCTCGAAGTTGGTCGCGAAATTGCGCAGCACCTTGAGCCGCCGCGACACCTGACCTTCCAGCGAGCCGACATTGGGCGGCAGCAGACCGTGCAGGCGGAAGCTGTCGCGCTCCGCCTCGGTGAAGGCCGTGCCTTTGTTGAACAGGTGATGACGGATGAGGTTGCCGCCCGAAAGATCGGTTTCGATCGGGCCGGAGAAGTCGGGAACGGGAGGGAGTGTCATTGGAAAAGCGATCAGAACCTAGCGCGCCTGCTGATGATAAACGGAGTTCGGCCGCATGTCGGTCGCACTGGCAACACGATTCGACATATTGAAGAAGCCGACGACCGCAGAGATATCCCAGATATCGCGATCATTGAACCCCGCGCGACGCAACCGCTCCCTGTCGGATTCGTCGATCGCCCAGGGTTGCATGGTCAGCCGGACGGCGAAATCGAGCATGGCGCGCTGGCGTTTATCCAACCGCGCGGCGCGGTAATTCATCATCATCTGCTCGCCGAGGATCGGATCGCCGGCATATTGCCGCACGGCTGCTCCATGCGCCGTCAGGCAGTAATAGCAGCGGTTTTGCGAGGAAACCGCCACCGCGATCATTTCCCGCTCGAGCTTGCTCAAGCCGGAGGGGCCGAGCATCAGGTCGTTGTACATCGCAACGAAGGCTTCGAGCTTGGCGCTGTCGAACGCATAGGCGAGCAGCACATTCGGCACGAAACCGAGCTTTTCCTCGCATTTGCGGAAATAAGCGAGCATTGCCGGCGACAGTGTGCCGCGCGGCAGATCGAGCGCGATTACCGGGGCATCGTCAGCCTGCGGTTTCGCCGCAGCACCGTTCTTGTCCTTCGATGTGTCTTGCGCGGGGGGCGCGGTTGTTTTGCTGGGCAAACGTTTGCCGGGCGCGCGCTTCGCGGCTCCCATCTTCGCGGTTGCCATGGCTGTCTCCCGTTATCCCCTGATGTTTGCCGGCACTGTACACATTTTGTGATCGTGGCGATATCTGATCCCGGCGATCCCTGAGCAAGATCAGCCGGTTAACCGGTCACCGCCGACTCTTTTTGCGCTGGCGTCACAGTGTGGCCGAAAGTGTGGTGTTCTCTCGACGTCGCCGGTGGGAATCATCGAGACTCCGCCGGCATTGCGTCCCACCTCGTGCGCCTTCAGGCGCAAGGACATGCCAAGGGCTATCATGACTGACAATCTTGCGGGCGCCGACGAGAGTCGGGCCGCACGTGCTTTAATCGCTCAAGCCGCACCGCAGGCACGCGACGTGCCGGTCGATTTCACCACATCCTTGTTCGGCCGCGCGGCGCCGGAAGATTTGCTGCGCTATCAGCCCGAAGAGCTGGCGCAATTCGCGCAGCAGGCCTGGTCGTTCCTCGCGCAACGCGCGCCGGGCCGCGCCAGCGTCCGCTTCGATGAGCTGGCGCTGTCGGTGCCGGCGTCCGGTGAGCAGCGTGCTGTCGGCGTGATCGAGATCGTCAACGACGACATGCCGTTTCTGGTCGACTCGGTGATGGCGGAACTCGCGGCGCAGGGTCTGTCGGTGCGGCTCGTCGCGCATCCCGTATTCTCTGTCGATCGTGACAGCAGCGGAAAACTCACCGCGTTTCGCGGCGCGGCCGCCGTCAATGGCGCGGCGCGAGAGAGCTTCATCCATATCCATGTGGATCCGGTGGCCGATGCGCCGCGGCGCGCGGCCGTTGCCGCCGCGATGCAGATCGTGCTCGGCGAAGTGCGCGTCGCGGTCGCCGACTGGCGGGCGATGCAGGCGCGCGTCGGCGAGGCGGTGACGCAGCTCAAGGACAAGCCGCCGCCGCTGCCGGTCGCGGAAATCTCCGAGGCGATCCAGTTCGTCGAATGGCTGCTGGCCGACAACTTCACGTTCCTCGGCGCGCGTGACTATGCGCTGGCCGGCAATGGCGACAGGCTGGAGCCCATGCCCGGCACCGGGCTCGGCATTCTGCGCGACGAGAGCATGGATGTGTTGCGGCGCGGCGATCAAAAGCTGGAGATCACGCCGGAGATCATGGCGTTCCTCAAGGAGCCGAAGCTCCTGATCGTCACCAAGGCCAATGCGCGCTCGCGCGTTCATCGCCGCGTGCATCTGGATTACATCGGCTTCAAGCGCTTCAACGCGCAAGGCCAGCTTGCCGGCGAATTGCGCATCGTCGGCCTGTTCACGTCCTCGGCCTATACGCGCTCGCCGCGCGCGATCCCCTATCTGCGCCACAAGATCGCGGCGATCGAGGCGCGCGCTGGCTTGCTGCCGGACAGCCATTCCGGCAAGGCGCTGGCGAATATCCTCGACACTTATCCGCGCGACGAACTGTTCCAGATCGATGAGGACACGCTGTTCGCGTTCGCGGCGACGATGCTGCAGCTCGACGAGCGGCCGCGCGTGCGGGTGCTGGCGCGGCGCGACCGCTTCGACCGTTTCGTCTCGGTGCTGGTGTTCATCCCGCGCGAGCGCGCCGACAACCGGCTGCGCACGGCGATCGGCAGCTACCTCGCCGCGGTGTTCGACGGGCATGTCTCGGCGTTCCATCCGCACTACACCGAAGGGCCGCTGGTGCGCGCGCATTTCATCATCGGCCGGCGCGGCGGCGCGACGCCGGACGTGCCGCGCGCGACTTTGGAAAAAGCGATCCGCTCGATCGTGCGAAGCTGGAGCGACGGCCTTGGCGAATCGCTCGCCAGCCAGCATCCGACCGATGCGGCGCGCGTCTTGTATGAGCGCTACCGCGAGGCTTTCCCTGCCGGCTATCGCGATGATTATCAGCCGGCTGACGGCATCGCCGCGATCCGCGTGCTGGAGGAGTTGTCGGCGGAACGGCCGCTCGGCGTCGACTTCCATCACCGCGACGGCGGCGAGGGCAACAGCGTCGGACTGCGCATCTGGAGCCGCGGCCGCCCGCTGCCGCTGTCCGAGCGTGTGCCGGTGCTGGAGAATATGGGATTCCGCGTCGTCGACGAGCGGACCTATCAGCTCACGCCGGCGGGTGCGGAGCCGGCCTGGTTCCACGACATGCTGTTGCAGTGCGCCGACGGCGGCGAAGTGGATCTCGACGATGAGACCTCGCGGCTGAAGCAGCGGCTCGAGGCGACGTTCCTCGTCGTCATGGGCGGGCACGGCGATAACGACGGCTACAACGCGCTGGTGCTCACCGGCGGTCTGATGTGGCGCGATGTGGCGCTGATCCGCGCCGTTTCGCGCTTCCTGCAGCAGGCGCAGGTACCGTTCTCCCAAGACTATATGTGGACGACGCTGCGCAAGCATCACGGCATCGCCGCCGATATCGTCGCGCTGTTCCATGCGCGGTTCGATCCGCGCACGCAGGATCGCGACAAGCAGCAGGACGAGATCGTCAAGCGCATCGAAACGGCGCTCGACAAGGTGCAGAGCCTCGACGAGGACCGCATCCTGCGCCGCTTCCTCAATGCGGTGCGCGCGGCGATCCGCACCAACTTCTATCAGCCAGACGAGAACGGCGGACCGAAGCCGCTGATCGCCATCAAATTCGAGAGCCGCAAGCTCGACGGGCTGCCGAAGCCGCGTCCGCTCTACGAAATCTTCGTCACGTCCAGCCGAGTCGAGGGCGATCATCTGCGCTTCGGCAAGGTCGCGCGCGGCGGCATCCGCTGGTCGGACCGGCCGCAGGATTTCCGCACCGAGGTGCTCGGTCTCGTCAAGGCGCAGCAGGTGAAGAACGCGGTGATCGTGCCGGTCGGCTCCAAGGGCGGCTTCGTGCCGCGCCTGCTGCCGGCCATCGCCGCCAAGGGCAAGCGCGAGGAGGTGCAAGCGGAAGGCACCGCGGCCTACAAGCTGTTCATCGATGCGCTGCTCGACATCACCGACAACATCGCCACCGACGGCAAGATCGTGCCGCCGGACAATGTGGTGCGGCACGACGGCGACGACCCTTATCTGGTGGTCGCCGCCGATAAAGGCACCGCGACGTTCTCCGATACGGCGAACGCGATCTCGCGCGAGCATCACTTCTGGCTCGACGATGCGTTCGCGTCGGGCGGCTCGGCCGGCTACGACCACAAGGTGATGGGCATCACCGCGCGCGGCGCGTGGGAATCGGTGAAGCGCCATTTCCGCGAGATGGACGTCAACATCCACGAGACGCCGTTCACCTGCGTCGGCGTCGGCGACATGTCGGGTGATGTGTTCGGCAACGGCATGCTGCGGGAGAACACAACCAAGCTCGTCGCCGCGTTCGATCATCGCGACATTTTCATTGATCCGTCGCCGGACCCGCAGGCGAGCTTTGCCGAGCGCAAGCGGCTGTTCGATCTGCCGCGCTCGAGCTGGCAGGATTACGACAAGGGGCTGATTTCCAAGGGCGGCGGCGTCTATTCGCGTTCGCTCAAGGAGATCGAGCTGTCGCCGGAAGCGCAGCAGGTGCTCGGCTTCGCGCAGGCGCGCGCCACACCGCAGCAGGTGATGAGCGCGATCCTGAAAGCGCCGGTCGATCTGCTGTTCTTCGGCGGCATCGGCACCTATATCCGCGCGTCGTCCGAGAGCGATGAATCGGTCGGCGACCGTGCCAACGATGCGATCCGCATTGCCGGCAAGGACCTGCGCTGCAAGGTGGTGGGCGAGGGCGCCAATCTCGGCATGACCCAGCGGGGCCGCATCGAGGCGGCGTTCGCCGGCCGGCGGCTCAACACCGACGCCATCGACAACTCCGCCGGCGTCAACACCTCCGACGTCGAGGTCAACATCAAGATCGCGCTGACCCGGCCGGTGCATGACGGCCGGCTGACGCTGGAATCGCGCAACACGCTGCTCACGGAGATGACCGACGAAGTCGCCCGCGTCGTGCTGCGCAACAACTATCTGCAGACGCTCGCGCTGTCGCTTGCGGCGCGGCGCGGCATGGAGGAGGCGGGCTTCCTGCAGCGGCTGATGCAGACGCTGGAGACGGCCGGCCATCTCGACCGCGCGGTCGAGTTCCTGCCCGACGACGTGGAGCTGGCCGACCGCTTCGCGCGCGGCGTGGCGTTCACGCGGCCGGAACTGGCGGTACTGCTCGCTTACGCCAAGCTGACGCTCTACGAGGAACTGATCGCGTCGCCGGTGCCGGACGATCCTTATCTCGGGCGCGAACTCGGCCGTTACTTCCCGCGCGAGGTGGCGGAGCGTTATCCCGATGCGCTCGAGCATCACCGGCTGCGGCGCGAGATCATCGCCACGCAACTCGCCAACTCGATGATCAACCGCGGCGGGCCGTCGCTGATCGTGCGCATCGCCGACCAGACCGGGGCCGATGCGGCACGCATCGCCGCGGCGTTCGCCGCCGTGCGCGACAGCTACGAAATGCCGGAGCTGAACGACGAGGTGAACGCGCTCGACAACAAGGTGAAGGGCGAGGCGCAGCTTTCGCTTTATGCGGCGATCGAGGACTTGCTGCTGGACCGGCTGGTCTGGTTCCTGCGCAATGTCGATCTGTCACGCGGCCTCGCCGAGATCGTCACCCACTATCATGACGGCATCGCCGGCGTGGCGGGTGTGCTCGGCCATGCGCTGCCGGAAGCGGCGCTGCGCGATGTGTCGGAACAGGCCGACGCGTTGCGCAAGGCCGGCGTGCCCGATGCGCTGGCGCTGCGGTTCGCGAGCCTGCCGCTGCTCAAGGCCGCGCCAGACATCGTGCTGGTGGCGGAGCGCGCGAAGCGGCCACTCGCCGATGTCACCGCGACCTATTTCGCGGCGCAGGCATTCTTCCGCATCGACAAGATCGAGCAGGCGGCGCGCGGTGTCGCGGTCGGCGATTATTTCGACCGGCTGGCGCTCGACCGTGCGCTCGACACGATCGGCGAAGCGATCCGCCGTCTCACCGCGGCGATGCTGGAGCAAGGTTCTGGTGCTGGTAGCGGCGCCGACGCGGTCGCGGCCTGGGTCGAGGCGCATCGCGAGGAGGTGGATCGCGTGCGCGGCTCCATCGATCAGATCGCCGGCTCGGGCCTGACGCTGTCGAAACTGTCGGTGGCGGCGAGCCTGCTGGGTGATCTGGCGAAGGGGTGAGGTTCGCTGCTTTTGCCACCGGCACGCTCTAACCCTCTCCCCCTGTGGGAGAGGGTTGCACCACCGCTCCGGCTGACGTCAGTGCCTAATGCCTGAAATGCCGCGTGCCGGTCATCACCATGGCGATGCCATGGTCGTCGGCGGCCTTGATCACCTCGTCGTCGCGCATCGAGCCGCCCGGCTGGATCACCGCCGTTGCGCCGGCTTCGATCGCCACCAGCAGACCGTCCGCGAACGGGAAGAAAGCGTCGGACGCCACCACCGAGCCTTTGGTCATCGGCGCGGCGAGCTTCAATTCGGCGGCGGCATCCTGCGCCTTGCGCGCGGCGATGCGCGCGGAATCGACGCGGCTCATCTGTCCGGCGCCGATGCCGACGGTCGCACGATCCTTGGCATAGATGATGGTGTTCGATTTCACATGTTTGGCGACGCGGAACGCAAACCGTAAGTCGCGCAGCTCCGCGTCGGTCGGTGCGCGCTTCGTCACGGTGCGCAAGGTCATGTCGTCGACCACGGCGTTGTCGCGTGTCTGCACCAGCAACCCGCCGGCGACCGACTTCACCGTGAGGCCGCGCTCGCGCGGATCCGGGGTGCCGCCGGCGATCAGCAGACGCAGATTCTTCTTCCCGGCGACGATCGCCACCGCGTCGTCGGACGCGGCCGGCGCGATGATCACCTCGGTGAAGATCTCCACCACCGCGCGGGCGGTTTCCGCATCGAGCGGCCGGTTGAACGCGACGATGCCGCCGAAGGCCGAGGTGGTGTCGCAGGCGAGCGCGCGGCGATAGGCCTCCACCAGCGACGCGCCCTCGGCGACGCCGCACGGATTGGCGTGCTTGACGATCACGCAGGCGGCGGTGCGCGCCGGATCGAACTCGGCGATGCACTCATAGGCCGCGTCGGTGTCATTGATGTTGTTGTAGGAGAGCTGCTTGCCCTGCAGCTGCGTCGCGGTGGCGACGCCGAAGCGCTTGTTCGGCGTCCGGTAGAACGCCGCGCTCTGGTGCGGGTTCTCGCCGTAGCGCAGCGCTTCCGCGAGTTTGCCGCCGAACGCACGATAAGTCGGCGCGTCGTCCTTCAGTGTCGCCGCGAACCAGTTGGAGATCGCGGCATCGTAGGCGGCGGTGCGGGCATAGGCCTTCGCCGCGAGCCGCTGCCGCAGCTTCAGCGTCGTCGCGCCGTCATGGGCGTCGAGATCGGCGAGCACGGCGGCATAGTCGTCGGCATCGACCACTACCGCGACGTCGGCATGGTTCTTCGCCGCGGCGCGGATCATCGCCGGGCCGCCGATGTCGATGTTCTCGATGCAGCCGTCGTAGCCGGCGCCACGCTCCACCGTCGCCTCGAACGGATAGAGATTGACCACGAGCAGGTCGATGGCGCGGATGCCGTGCGTCCGCATCGCCGCCTGGTGCTCGGCGTTGTCGCGAATGCCGAGCAGGCCGCCATGCACCTTGGGATGCAGCGTCTTCACCCGGCCGTCCATCATCTCCGGCGAGCCGGTCAGTTCGGCGACGTCGATGACCTTGAGGCCCGCGTCCTTGATCGCCTTGGCGGTGCCGCCGGTGGAAACGAGTTCGACGCCGCGCGCGGCGAGCGCCCTGGCGAGGTCGATCAGGCCGGTCTTGTCGGAGACGGACAAAAGGGCGCGGCCGATGCGGCGGAGGTCTGTGCTCATGGTGAGTTTATCTGGTGAGGATCATCGCTGCTGATGGGCAGCGGGGTAGCACAGCCGTGCACGCCGATAAAACCGGCCAAACGGCCGATCCCCGTTTTTCGCGGTTATTACAGCGGCAGTTCCGGCTCATCCGGATTGGGCGCGGCGCCGGAGGGCGTGCGCGGCAGATGCGCGATCTGCCAGCGAACCTGCGGATTGTCCCGTGCGTGGCCGTAGATGACGATCTGCACGGTGCGGCGCGGCCGGTCGGCGCCGGCGAGGAATACGCTTTCCTCGATTTCCACCGGATGGTCCTCGGCGCCGAAGGTCCAGCCCTCGCGGTCCGGCATCACCAGGATCACGCTCTTGCCGTCGCTCAGGCGGTTGGCCTTGGCGGATGGATGCAGGTGGAAGCGGATCGCGTATTCGTCCGGCACGTTGGGCGGCAGCGCGTCGCCATAGGGCGGCGTGAAGGTATCCTCGCCGTTGAGCCGCTCGCCGTCGGGCGACAGCGTCAGCACGCGGCTGTGCACGACGCCGAAATCCTTGGCATAGCCATCGTGCTGCATCTGCAGACGAATGCCGGCATCGGTGTCGTCGCGGCGCGACTGCACGTTGTGCGGGCCGCCGATGATCGGCACGCCGAACAGCAGGTTACGGAACGGCCCCGACTCGCCGAAGCTCGACGACGATGTGTCGTTGAACGTCACGGTGGAATGCGCGGCGGTGGCGCGCGCCACCTGTCGCCAGGTTTCGCGGCCGACCGCGGGCACGCCGCAATTGACGATCAGCCGGTGCTGCTTCCACGACAGTTCGAACGACAGCGTGCCGGCATGCGCTTCCTGGCTCAACGCGACCGGCGGCGGCTTGCCGGCATCGGCCAGCAGCACCGCGTCGCCGGCTTCGAGCCGCTGATAGCCGGAATGCGGTGCGCTCGACACCGGATTGCCGCGTGCGTCGTCATAGGCGAGCACGGTGGCGTTGAGATCGGCGGAGGTCGGTCCCATGCCGTTGAACAGCGCGGTGTTGCCGTCGCCGTGGCGGAAGAAGCGCAGCATCGGCATCATCCGGTCGATGGCGTTGCTGAGCGATTTCGGCACCGGCAATTGCCGGGCATAGAACGCCTGCCGCAGCGGCAACAGGTCGAGCATGATGTCGACCAGCGCGCCGGGATTGCGGCTGACATGGCCGCCGTCCGGCAGGATCTGGCGATCGAGTTCGTCGGACAGCCGGCGCACCGCATTGCGCAGCTGCTTCATCTCGCCCTGCATGCACAGCGCGGCATAAGCGAGCGCGATCGCCGCCTGCAGGCGCGGCTGGCCGTCGCGCGTTTCCTTGAACACGGCGCGCAGATAGCGCACCTGCCGCGTCAGGCTGCGCAGGAAGCGGCGATAGAACCGCGCGTCGGTTTCGGTGAGCACCAGCGGCGCCTGCGACATCCACGAGATGGCGCGGCGCGACAGCACGTCGGGCCGCCAGGCGATGCCGTTGCCGGAGCCTTGCAGCATGATCCAGTCGTCGATCAGCGCCCGCGCATTGGCGCGGGTGATGGCGCTCTCGCCGGCGCGCAGATGCCTGAGCCAGCCGAAGCCGTGCAGGATCGACGCCCATTCCTCCGACGGTGCCGTCATCTCGAACGGCGAGCGCTGGTCGCAGACCACCACCTTGCCGGCGAAGGCGAACCGGCCGGCATAGATTTCGGTGGCGCGCGTGGCGTCGGCGGTGCGCAAATCCTGCGGCGCGATGACGAGACGGTCGGTCTTGCTCGGCGTGAAGCGCCAGCGCAGCAGCGGATGCGTGGCGAGCCGGCTCGCTCCCGCGCGCAACATGCGCGTCGCGACCAGCGCGGAGAGCCTGATCCGTTCCGCCACCGATCGTCGTTCCAAGATGCCCCCAGTGTCGCCGCTTCGCCGCCCCGGCGAGAGGAGAAGTCCGGCACCAAGATACCGGAACGGCCGCCACCCGGCCAATGTTTGCGGTTTTCGCGCCAGAAAGCGGGGATAACGCCTTAAGAGCGGGTGAGCCGCGCGCAGAAAAAGCCGTCGAGGCCGCCCCAGCGCGAATCAGCGTCCGCCGTATCGGCGGCGAGGTGACAGGGCAGGGTCCGCAGGTCGCCGTCGGAATTGATCCAGTCCGGCGCGGCGCCGAGTTCATCGGCCTGGATCGGCCGACGTGTCACGGAGGGATGACGCGAGAGCAAGGCGGCGATCTGCGCCTCGCCTTCCTCGTGCTCGAGCGAGCAGACGCAATAGATCAGCGTGCCGCCCGGCCGCGTCAGCGAGACCGCGCGATCGAGCAGGCGCATCTGCAGCGCCGTCAGCTTGGCGATGTCGGCTTCCGATTTGAGATAGGGAATGTCGGGATGGCGGCGGATCGTGCCGGTGGCCGAGCACGGCGCATCGAGCAGCACCGCGTCGTAATCCGCGCCGATCTGCGCATCGTCGAGATCGAGCGCATCCCCGGCGATCGTGGTCGCGGTCAGGCCGAGCCGCGTCATATTCTCGGTCAGACGTTTCAGCCGCGCCGCCGAACGGTCGAGCGCGGTGACGTTCGCGCCGGCGTGCGCGAGTTGCGCGGTCTTGCCGCCGGGCGCGGCGCACAGATCGAGCACGCGCTTGTTGGTGAGATCGCCAAACAGCCGCGCCGGCATCGCTGCGGCCGCGTCCTGCACCCACCACGCGCCGGTGTCGTAGCCGGGCAGCAACGAGATCGGCCCATGCACCAGCGTGCGCACGCTGCCGGTCGGCAGCACGCGGCCGTGCAGGCGTGTTGCCCAGCTTTCCGCCTGGTCCTTCACGGTGAGATCGAGCGCCGGCTCCCGGCCATTGGCCGCGGCGATGGCGCGCGCCAGTTCCGCGCCGTAATGCGCGGTCCAGCGCGTCATCAGCCAGGCCGGCGTATCGAGGGTGGTGGTGTCGGCATCGGCGATCATCGCCGCGCCGTCGCGCGTGATCCGCCGCAGTACCGCGTTGACGAGACCGATGTAGCGCGCGCCGCGCTTGTCCGCCTGCGCGAGCCGCACGGCGAGATCGACGGCGGCGTGATCCGGCACATCAAGCCAGAGGATCTGGGCCGCGCCGACCATCAGGATCGTTTCGATGCGCGGCGCGTCGGCCGGGTTTCCCTTCTCGAGACATTGGGAGAGCAGATGCCGCAGCGTGCCGTGCCGGCGCAGCACCGTCGCGACCAGCCGCCGCGTCAGCGCGCGGTCGCGATCGGACAAAGTGGCGAGACCCGGATGCGCGTAGCGTCCGCCGAGCTGATCGTCGAGCGGCGTGTTCCGGCGCAGTACGCCGTCGACGATGTCGGCGGCGATGCGGCGGGTGGCGAGACCGGGAACTTCAGGACTCGGGGCGGGATGTGAGCGCGGCATTCAATGACGTGTGTGACACAAATCCGATGGGGTCGGACAGCTAAAGAACAAAGGAACAGGGTGGGGGAACGCGGTTGCGGTTGAAGCGTTCATTCTCCGAACGAGCGACCGAGAGTTAGCGATGAAAAACGTCACCTTCATGATCGTCAGCGCCGCCGCAGGGCTCGCCGTGCTTGCCGGACCGGCGCAGGCTTCCGCCCCGCCGGCGCCGCGCGGCGATTCCCCGGTGACGCTGATCAACGATCTGCCGCTCGCCAGTCCTGACAACCGCTTCGCGTCGCTGTCGCCGCTGTTCGCGTCCGGCCCGTCTCGCGGCGCCGGACCGGGGGCTTTTTATGCCCCGGGCGTGAACCCGCGCTGCGAAATCCGGATGCGCCGGGTGCAGGGCCGGTTGTTCCAGACCTGCGAATAATCCCTCCCCTGTGTCGTTTCTCAATTGCAGGTTGTATTATTGCTCGCATAGATTGTACCTATGCGAATCGCTCCCGCTTCCATCGGCCTTCCAAGGCGACATCGGCCTGGCCCGCCGGCCCCGCTGGTCGCGGCTGTGCTGATGGCGACCGCTTTCGCGGGCGGACTGCGAGCGTCCCCGTGGCTGAGACCGATCCCGCCGCCGGTGGTTGACCATCGGCCCGCGTCACCGCCGTCCATCGTGCCCGGCGCGCATCCCGCCGATCTGGTCCGTGTGATCGATGGCGATACGCTGGAGGCGCAGGTGCATGTCTGGCCCGGCATGACCATCACCACGCGGGTGCGGTTGCGCGGCATCGACGCACCGGAACTGCGGGCGCGATGCGGCCGCGAACAAACCGCCGCGCAGGCCGCCCGCGATGCGCTGGCAAAGCTCGTGGCCGATGGCCGCCTGTTTGTGTCGCAGATCGGTCCCGATAAATACGGCGGACGTGTCGTCGCTTCGGTCGCGACCGCACGGGGAGAAGATGCGTCGGCGGCGTTGCTGCAGGCCGGGCTGGTGCGCCGCTACGGCGGCGGCCGCCGCGCATCCTGGTGCGAGTGATTTACGGGAGAACGTAGACCTGCGTGCCCAGGCCGGCGACGCGGTACAGCTCCATCACATCATGGTTATACATGCGGATGCAGCCGTAAGAGACGAAGCGCCCGACCGACCCCGGATTATTGGTGCCGTGGATCGCATAGCTGCCGTAGTCGAGCGCGAGCACGGCGACGCCGAGCGGATTGTTCGGCGCGCCCCCGGGAATGACGCGCGGCAGATGCGGGCTGTCGCGCCGTACGTCCGGCGGCGGCGCCCACGCCGGATTGATCTGCTTGCTGTAGACGCTGGCGCGGCCCGACCACGCCTTGCCGGCGCGGCCGACACCGACCGGATAACGCCATGCCATGCCCGGACCGGCGACGTAATAGAGACGCCGTTCGTTGGTGCGCACGACGATCGAACCGATCGGATAGCCGCGAAACGCGACGATCTCGCGTGCGACTGCCGGCGAAGCCGTCATCAGCGTCGCCACGAGCGTGGCGGCGAAGGTGACAACAGCGATGGCGAGGGTTGAAAGGCGCGGCGTCTTCATGCGGTGAAAATAGCGGCGCTGGTTTCAAAGCGCGGCAAAAGCCGCGGATTAACGTAAATGGCGCCGTTCACGTCTTCATTCGATGTTGACGGGCATATCACCGCGCGGCGGCAAACAGCCGTTCGAGCGCGTCGGGCAAGTCCGCGAAGGTTCCGATCGCCGCGTCCGGCGTAGAGCCGGCCACTGATGCACCGCCATAGCCGTAGCGCGCGAAGATCGTCGCAACACCAGCGCCCCGACCCGCAGTCAGATCGTTGGCATGATCGCCCACCATCGCCGAGCGGCGCGCGTCGCCGCCGACCGCCTCCAACGCGGCGATCACCGGTCCGGGATCGGGCTTGCCGACCGGAAAGCTGTCGCCGCCGAGCACCGCTGCAAATTGTCCGTCGAGTTGGAGATCGGCCAGCAGCCGGCGTGTGACCGCATACGGCTTGTTGGTGCAGATCGCCAGCGCCCAGCCATCGCGTCGCAGGCGATCGAGCACGGCAGGGACGGCCGGAAAAGGCTGCGTTCGCGTGCCGGCATCAGCTTCATACAACTGCAGAAACCGGCGCAGCAAGGCTCCGAAATCCTCCGGCACACCGCCCGTCGCGGTCAGCGCGCGCTGCAGCAGTACCTTTGCGCCGTCGCCGATCATCGATCCGACTGTCGCTCTGTCGAGCGCGGGACGGCCCAGCGGCCGCAGTGTTTCGTTCAGGACAGTTTGCATGTCGTCAAGACTGTCGACGAGCGTCCCGTCGAGATCGAACACAATTGCTGACTTCACGTGCAGGTCCTGACTGATGCGGTTCGCCGGGGCGTCGGCCGGCGATACATTGCCACGGCGGGATTTGTCTGCAACTTTTCAGTCCGGAATCTGCGCCGACAAGCCCGAAGAGGATGGGTCCCATGTCTTATGCCGCCGGTGTTGCTCTCGCCATCGTCGCGATGCTCGCTTCGACGCTGTCGGTCCTGGCGCAGACCGCGCCGTGGCCGACCAAAGCGGTTCACTGGATCAACACCGCCGCGCCCGGCTCGTCCGGCGATATCATGGCGCGCATCGTCGCCGACCGGCTCGCAGTGATGTGGGGGCAGCCGATCATCCATGACAACCGGCCGGGCGCCGCCGGCAATCTCGCCGCGCAGGCGGCGGCGCGGTCGGAGCCGGACGGCTATCACTTCTTCTTCGCGGTCGCGTCGACGCTGGCCGTGAACCCTTACACCTTCGCGAGGTTGCCGTTCGACGCCGGGCGCGATTTCGTGCCGGTCGTCATGATCGGTTTCAGCCCGTTCATGATCGCGGTGAACCCGGCGGTGCCGGTAAAGACCATGGCGGACCTGATCGCGCTCGCCAGGAAGCAGCCGGGCAAGCTGTCCTATGCGACGTCCGGTACACGCAACCTGCAGCACATCACCGGCGAGATGCTGAAGCTCAAGACCGGCATCGATATTCTCAACGTGCCCTATCGCGGCAGTCCGTTCGCGGCCAGCGACACGATCGCCGGCCGCACCGAGGTCTATATCGACAGCGTGCCGGCCATGTCCGCGCATATCGGCGGCGACAAGCTGCGGGTTATCGCCGTGACGTCGAAGACGCGCGTTGCGGGCTACGAGAACATTCCGACGGTCGCGGAAACCGTGCCGGGCTTTGCTCCGTCGGGTTGGTTTGCGCTGGTGGCGCCGGCCGGCACGCCGTCCGAGGTGCTGGCGCGCGTCAACACGGACGTGAACACGGTGCTGGCACTACAAGAGGTGAAAGACCTCTTGCGGCGATATGCGGTTTTCAACGGCGGCGGCTCGCTGGAAGAGGTTCAGGCGTTCATGCGGGCGGAGCGCACCGCGTGGGGCGAAGCGGTGCGGGGCGCCGGGATCAAGCCGGACTAGAACGTCTCGCAGAAAAAGCAAAAGCCGCCTGCGATTGCAGGCGGCTTTGCCGATTCGAAAAATCTTAAGCCTTCTCGGTCGCCTTCTTGTTCTGGCGGTTCTTGACCAGATCGTCGACCACGGCGGGATCGGCGAGCGTCGTCGTGTCGCCGAGCGCGCTCGGCTCGTCCTCGGCGATCTTGCGCAGGATGCGGCGCATGATCTTGCCCGAGCGCGTCTTCGGCAGGCCAGGCGCGAACTGAATGAGGTCGGGCGAGGCGATCGCGCCGATCTCCTTGCGCACCCACTGCACCAGTTCCTTGCGCAGGTCTTCGGTGGGCTGCACGCCGGACATCAAGGTTACATAGGCGTAGATGCCCTGGCCCTTGATGTCGTGCGGATAGCCGACCACGGCCGCTTCGGAAACGCTCGGATTGGCGACCAACGCGCTTTCGACTTCCGCCGTGCCCATGCGATGGCCGGACACGTTGATCACGTCGTCGACGCGGCCGGTGATCCAGTAATAGCCGTCCTCGTCGCGGCGGCAGCCGTCGCCGGAGAAGTACTTGCCCTTGTAGGTCGAGAAGTAAGTCTGCTCGAAGCGCTCGTGGTCGCCGTAGACCGTGCGCATCTGCCCCGGCCAGGAATCCGCCATGCAGAGATTGCCGGTGCAGGCGCCGTCCAGCACCTTGCCGTCGGCATCGACGATCTGCGGCTGCACGCCGAAGAACGGCAGCGTCGCCGAGCCGGGCTTCTGCGCGATCGCGCCCGGCAGCGGCGAGATCATGATGCCGCCGGTCTCGGTCTGCCACCAGGTGTCGACCACCGGGCAGCGGCCGTCGCCGACCACGCGGTGATACCACTCCCATGCTTCCGGATTGGTCGGCTCGCCGACCGAGCCGAGCAGCCGCAGCGACCGGCGCGAGGTTTTCTTCACCGGCTCGTCGCCGGCCTGCATCAGCGCGCGGATCGCGGTCGGCGCGGTGTAGAAGATGTTGACCTTGTGCTTGTCGATGACTTCCCAAAAACGGGACATGCTCGGATAGTTCGGCACGCCCTCGAACATCAGCGTGATCGCGCCATTGGCGAGCGGCCCGTAGAGAATGTAGCTGTGGCCGGTGACCCAGCCGACGTCGGCGGTGCACCAGTAGATGTCGCCCTCGTGATAGTCGAACACATATTTATGCGTGATGGCGGCGAACAGCACGTAGCCGCCGGTGGTGTGCAGCACGCCCTTCGGTTTGCCGGTCGAGCCCGACGTGTAGAGAATGAACAGCGGATCTTCCGCGCTCATGTCCTCGCACGGGCAATCGGCGGGTACGGTTTTCGCCACCTCATCGTAATAGGCATCGCGTCCGGCCTTCATCGCGACGTTGCCGCCGGTGTGGCGTACGACGATGACGCTGGTGACGCCCGGTGCCTTCTCCAGTGCCGCGTCCACATTGGCCTTGAGCGGAATCTTGCGGCCGCCGCGCAGGCCTTCATCGGCGGTGACGACGATGGTGGACTGGCAGTCCTCGATGCGGCCGGCGATCGAATCCGGCGAGAAGCCGCCGAAGATCACCGAATGGATCGCGCCGATGCGCGCGCAGGCGAGGATCGCCACGGCCGCTTCGACGATCATCGGCAGATAGATGGTGACGCGGTCGCCCTTCTTGACGCCCTTCGCCTTCAGCACATTGGCGAAGCGCGAAACCTGCTCGTGCAACTGCTTGTAGGTGACGGTCTTGCTGTCCTTGGGGTCGTCGCCTTCCCAGATGATCGCGGTCTGGTTGCCGCGCTTTTCCAGATGGCGGTCGACGCAGTTGTAGCAGGCGTTGAGTCGGCCATCCTCGAACCATTTGATCGAGATGTTGCCCGGCGCATACGAGGTGTTCTTCACCTTGGTGAAGGGCTTGATCCAGGTCAGCAGCTTGGCCTGTTCGCGCCAGAAGCCGTCCGGGTCTTTCACCGAGGCCGCATACATCTCCTTGTACTTGGTCTGATCGATGAAGGCCCTGGCCTTCCAGTCCGCGGAAACCTCGTACACCTTGTCCGACATCGCTTTTCTCCCTCCTCACGCCCTCTACCGAGGCCGCCGGCGTCGTCCGGCCTGTTGGCCGTTCGTTATCCCGCATTATGCGCCGCCGCTTTGACCACCGACAAGGCGCGCCGGTGTCCCACTTTGGTGGAGGCGCCATAGCGGGCTACCGGGCAGCGTTTGCCATGCCTGATGCGTGATCCGGAACTACCGGCCCGCGTTGTGCATTGGCTCGGCGCCGCCCCGTCGGCGGATGAGTGAACCATGGCAGAGCAGGCGACCCAATCCGGACCCATATCCTCGGCAAGCGTGCGCCGCGCCGCGCGGCGCGCCGGGCTGACGCTGGTCGGCCGGGACGAACTGACGTTATCGCGGCGTCGGCGCGGGTCCGCGTTCGGATATGTGGACGCCAAGGGCCGCGCGATCCCCAAGGGGCCGGTGCTGCGGCGCCTGAAGCGGCTCGCCATGCCGCCGGCCTATGAAGATGTGCGCTATGCCGCCGATCCCACGGCGCATCTGCAGGCGATCGGCCGCGACGCCGCCGGCCGCTGGCAATACCGCTATCATCCCGACTGGGAGCGCGTGCGCGAATTGCGCAAGGCCAGGCGCCTCGCGCGGCTGGTCGATGCCTTGCCGCGCATTCGCCGTGCGGTGGCGCGGCAACTGTCGCAGCATGAACCGACGCGTGACTTCGCGCTCGCCGCGGTGATCGAACTGGTCGCCCGCACCGCGATCCGTCCCGGCCATGAAGCTTACGCGAAGCTGCGCGGCACCCGCGGCGCGACGACGCTTTTAAAGTCGAATGTCTCCGCCACCGGCGACTGCGTCGTGCTGACCTTCAAGGGCAAGGGCGGCAAGCGCATCCAGAAGGAATGCAACGCCGCGCGGCTGGTGCGCGCCATCAAACTGTTGCAGAAGCTGCCGGGGAACCGGCTGTTCCAGTATCGCGACGAGAGCGGCGCGTTGTGTCGTGTGACCGCCACCCAGGTGAACGTCTATCTGCGCGAGATCGCGGACACGAAAATCTCGCTGAAGGATCTGCGCACGCTGCTGGCCTCGGCCGCCGTGATGGATTCGCTGGCGCGCGTCACGCCGGCACCGAGCGCTCGCGCGCGCAAGCGGCAGGTCCTGGAGGCGGTGCGCGCCGCCGCCGACGAACTTGCCAACACGCCGGCGATCTGCCGCCGCAGCTACGTGCACGACACGGTGGTGACGGCGTTCGAGAAAGGTCTGCTGGAGCGTTTCGCCGCGACGCTGAAAAGCTGCCGCTCGCCGGCGGCGCGGGAAACCGCGCTGGCGCAGGTGGTCGCGACGGCCGCGCTCTGACGCGCAGGGGAGGGTCACGCACCATCCGCGCGACCGTCGCCGACCTGTCACTTCCGGACACTCTCAAGCTCCGGCGACCGGTGCACCGCTGATAAAAGCGCACGCCGATCAGCTACGGGCTGAGCAATGTCGGAAGGTGCGCGGCAGAACCGCGCCGAGACGGTGAGATGGTGTCGCTTGCCGCGAAGTCAAGGGTTGGCTGGCGCGCGCTGACGGGCTCCGGTTACGGACCCCAATTACGGTCCCCAATTACGGCCCACATGCGCCGACGATGGCGCCGATGATCACCAGAACGACAAGCCAGTGCGCGGCATCTATCACGAAGAGCGCGAAGCGTCGGCCCGCATAGACATTGTTGACGGCCATGGTGGTCAGCACCAGGCCGAACCAGCAGAACGCGCCGGAAATCGCGCCGGCGCGCGCATAGAACAGATTGCCGTGCGTCATGATGCCGTAGAGCGTCATGCCCATCACAAACTCGGCGACGAACGACAGTACAAACGGCAAGGCCTTGCGCCACACGGGTTGCGCCGCCAATTCGGCCTTGTGCTGCGCGACGGTCTTGCCCTGCGCGGCGAGCCAGCGCGGCGCCAGCAGCGTGTAGTAGGCGGCGCCGAACAGCCACGCGACGATGGCGGCGATCAGAATGCCGGTCATGCTGTGCGGCTGCATCATGGCGTCAGGCTTTCACGCCGCCCATCTTGCAGAGCAGCTTCCATTCCGCGTCGGTCACCGGCTGCACCGACAGCCGCGAATATTTCAGCAGCGCCATGTCCTTGAGTTTCGGCTCGTCCTTGATGACGGCGAGCGGCACCGGCTTCGCCAGCGGTTCGTCGGCAATCACGTCGACGACGACCCACGGATCGCCCGCTTTCGCCGTCGGATCGGGATAGTGCTCGCGGGCGATGTGGACGATGCCGACGATCTCCTTGCCGATATTGGAGTGATAGAAGAAGGCGCGGTCGCCCTTCTTCATCTTCATCAGGTTCAGCTTGGCGGTGTGGTTGCGCACGCCGGACCAGGCTTCGCCCTTCGCGCCCTTCTTGACCTGCTGTTCCCACGACCAGGCGTCGGGTTCGGATTTCATCAGCCAGTAGGCCATGTGCTTTGTCCTGATTGCATCGCTTCTTTTTATTCGGTCATCACCGGGCATAGACGTCCGAAGGACGGCATCGCTTCGCTCGCCTGTGTCCCGGTGATCTCGCTTCGGTGGCCGCCATGCTCACCTGGTCGGGATGCGCGGAACACGTCCGCGCATGACGGAGGCTGTCATCATTCTTCCCGGAACGGCCGCGTCATCAGCGCCTCGATGGCCTGATCGACGCTCAATGACTGGTCGATCACCGCCGCGACCGCTTCGGCGACCGGCATCTCGATCTCATGCGTGCGCGCCATCGCCACCAGCACCGGCGCCGTGAGCGCGCCTTCGGCCAGGATGCCACCATGGACCGCCTCGCCGCGTCCGAGCGCGAGGCCGAGCGCATAGTTGCGCGATTGCGGGCTGGAGCAGGTGAGCACGAGATCGCCGAGACCGGACAGGCCGGTCAGCGTTTCGCCGCGCGCGCCGAAGGCGCGGCCGAAGCGGAACAGTTCTGCGAAGCCGCGCGTCGTCAGAGCGGCGGTTGCGCTGGCGCCGAGGCCGCGTCCGGTGACGATGCCGGCGGCGATCGCCAGCACGTTCTTTGCCGCGCCGCCGATCTCGACGCCGCGCACATCGGTGGAGTGATACGGGCGGAAGCTCGACGAACCGAGCGCGCGCGCCAATACCTCGGCGAGGCCCGGCTCGCGCGCCGCGAGCGTCACGGCGGTCGGCAGGCCGCGCGCCACATCGGTGGCGAAACTCGGCCCCGACAGGATCGCCGGCAGCGCGGTCTGCGCGCCCTCGGCGATCACCTCGGTCATGAAACGCTGCGTGCCGCGCTCGATGCCCTTGGCGCAGGCGACCACCGGCGTGCCGGAGGGAATAATATCGTGCAGCGCGCTGGTCGTTTCGCGCACCGCCTGCGCCGGCACGACGAGCAGGATCGCATCGACGGTCGCCGCCGTCTTGAGATCGGCGGTGACGCGCACCGCGTCGTCGATCTTGATGCCGGGAAGCCGCAGGCTTTCGCGACGCGCATTGATCCGCTGCACCGCGTCGGCATTGCGTCCCCAGAGAATGACGTCGCGGCCGGCGCGCGCCGCCACATTGGCGAGCGCCGTGCCCCACGCGCCGGTGCCAAGTACGCCAACCGACTGCACGCCGACCGATCGGATATGCGTCGGCACGCTCATGGTTTGCTCATGGTTTGCTCATCGGCGCGGCATGGTGCGGTACTGGCCCGCGGTTTTCAGGCCAGTGACTTCGTTGAGCGGCCAGCGCGCGCGCGGCGCCACATCGAGCGGATCGACGAAGCCGCGCGCGAGACGCTCCGCGCCGGCCCAGGCGATCATCGCGCCGTTGTCGGTGCACAGTTCCACCGGCGGCACCACCAGCACGGTGCCGACCTCGAAGGCGAGGCGATGCAGGGTCTTGCGGATCGCCTGATTGGCGGCGACGCCGCCGGCGGCGACCAGCGCGGTCGGCGCACCGAAGCGCGCGCGGAACAGGCGCAGGCCCGCGCGCAGCCGGTCGAGCACCACTTCCACCACCGCCTGCTGGAATGAGGCGCAGAGGTCCGCGACATCCTGATCGGTCAGCGGAGCGATCTTCTCCGCTTCGAGCCGCAGCGCGGTCTTCAATCCGGAGAAGGAAAAGTCCGCGTCGTTCCTGCCGAACATCGGGCGCGGCAGCGCGAAGCGTTCGGCATTGCCGCGCAGCGCTTCCTTCTCCACCTGCGGTCCGCCGGGATAGCCGAGGCCAAGGAGCTTCGCCGTCTTGTCGAAGGCTTCGCCGATCGCGTCGTCAAGCGTGGTGCCGAGCCGTTCGTATTCGCCGACACCGCGCACCGCGACCACCTGCGTGTGCCCGCCCGACGCGAGGAACAGGCAGAACGGAAACGGTGTGTTGTCGGTGAGCCGCGCGGTGAGCGCGTGCGCCTCGAGATGATTGACGCTGATCAGCGGCTTCTCCTTGACCAGCGCGATCGCTTTTGCGGTGGTGAGCCCGACAATGACGCCGCCGATCAGGCCGGGGCCGGATGCGGCGGCGATGCCGTCGAGCTTGTCGAAGCTTATCTTCGCTTCGCTCATGGCGCTGGCGATGATGTGATCGAGCGCTTCCACATGGGCGCGCGCGGCGATCTCCGGCACCACGCCGCCGAACGCGGCATGCTCGTTGACCTGCGACAGCACCACATTGGACAGGATCCGGCCGCGTCCGTCCTCGTGGCGTTCCACCACCGCGGCGGCGGTCTCGTCGCAGGTGGATTCGATACCGAGAACAATCATGGAGCCGTCCGGTTGGTGACGTTCACGAGGGTTTTGCCGTACAACGGCGGCGCAAAACAGGCCTCTGTGGGTATCATTGCGGGGTCCGCCGGCGCAATCTGCTTGTTCTTGCCACTTGCTTCTTGCCGGTTATCTCCGCCTGCGCCGGTGCGTTTAAATAGGATCGTCGTGCGAATTCTGGTGACCCGGCCCGAGCCTGACAATACCCGTACCGCCGCGGCGCTGCGGGCCCGCGGCCACACGCCGGTCCTCGCGCCGCTCTTGCGGGTGGAGCCGGTCGCGGCCGAGATCGGCTCCGGCCCGTTCGCGGCGGTGCTGATCACCAGCGCCAATGCGGTGCGCGCGCTCGCCGCGCATCCGGCGCGGGCGCGGGTAACGGC
>JAEWJH010000136.1 GCA_023386635.1 Pseudomonadota bacterium | reverse complement strand
CCATGGTGGCGAGATCGAGCGGCGCGCCGGCATCGCGTCCACCGGGTGCGCCGATCGGTGCACCCACTCCGGCTTGTGCTCCGGCTTGTGCTCCGGCCTGGGCTCCGGCCTGGGCTCCGATCGGCGTGTCCGGTTCATCGGCGGCGATCGGCGCCATGCCCTGCGCCATGCCCTGCCCCATGCCCGGGGAGGGCTGACCCGGCTCCAGCGCATCGGAGCGACGGCCCGACGCCGCCGGCGCGGGGCGCCCCTGCGGCGCGGCAGCAGGAGCACCGCCCGGACTGCCCCCTTTGGCGCCGAGCTGCTGGAAGCGAAACTCGTTGTCGTCCTGCATCCGCTTCATCTGCTGTTCGAGCTGCTGGTTGCGATACTGCAACTGCTCGATCTGGCCGGTGAGCTGACGCATCTGGTTCTGCAACCGCTCCAGCCGAATCACGAGATCGGACGCATCCGCGTCCTGCGCCCGTGCCGGACCGGCGACAAGCCCCGCTCCCGCGAGAAGAACGGCAACCAGAAGCGCCGGCACCAGACGGGCCGACAGCCGTGTGAGTGATAACCCGATCATCGATAGGACCTTGGACGAGTGGTGTTTGAAAAAGAATTCCCCCGGCGCGGCCCTGCCCCGAGAGCCGGCAAGGAGGCCGGCGCGCGCGGAACTAGCATAAGTTGCGCTACGTCGAAATTGTGACTACGGGCGCAAAATGAAATGCCCGGGCTTTGCAGCCCGGGCATTGGCCTCCCCCGAAACCGGATATCCTCAGGAACTGGCGTTGAGCACCGTCACCGCACGACGGTTCTGCGACCAGCAGGAAATGTCGTTGCAGACCGCGACCGGCCGCTCCTTGCCGTAAGAGATCGTGCGCATCCGGTTGGCCTGGATGCCGCGCGAGATCAGATATTCGCGCACCGACTGGGCGCGCCGCGCACCGAGCGCGATGTTGTATTCGCGGGTGCCGCGCTCGTCGGCGTGACCTTCGATGGTGAAGGTGTATTGCGGATAGCGGGACAGCCACTGGGCCTGATTGTCCAGAGTCTGGCGTCCTTGCGACGACACCTCGGTCTGGTCGGTCTCGAAGAACACGCGGTCGCCGACATTGACGACGAAGTCCTGCTGGCTGCCCGGGGTCGCGGCGCCCGCGCCACCGGCGAGGTTCGCCTGGGCGTCATCGGCGTTCTTGGCGCAAGCGGAAATCGCCAGCGCCGCCGCGAGGACCGCGGCGAACCGGACACCGCGAAGAATTTTGCTGCCACTGATCATGCGGGCATTCTCCGTTATCACACTGAACATAAGCCCGGATCGCATCGGTCCGGGGCTCGCTGACGATCACACGCGATCGGTTTGGCGTCGTGCGTCCGGTCTAAGCCCCGTTCGTTAAGCGAACGTTCCATCAACCTTGATGGAGCCTTGCACGACACCGCTAAACTTGTCGAAGCGGTGGAAACCGGTCGTTGTGGTTAAAGGCTGGTAAATCCGAAGCGTCAACACGGAACTTCGTCGCGCACGGCATGCGCGCGCGCACCGTGGCCGATGCGCCACGGTGATTTGCGAGACAGTAAGAAACATCAGGTCAAAAGCGGCGACCACGCCGGATCCGATGCGAAGCTCGGCGTCGGAACCTTCTGTTCATTCCGGCCGGTGACGTCGATCGAATAGAGCGACGGCCCCTGACCGGGATCGCGGAAGAACATCAGCACGCGGCCGTTCGGCGCGAAGGTCGGACCTTCGTTGTGATAGCCCTCGGTGAGCACGCGCTCGCCCGAACCGTCCGGCTTCATGATGCCGATGCCGAACTTGCCGCCGGCCTGGCGCGTATAGGCGATGAAATCGCCGCGCGGCGACCACACCGGCGTCGAATACGATCCTTCACCGAACGAGATGCGCTGCGCCTGTCCGCCGCCAGCGCCCATCACGTAGATCTGCGGCTTGCCGCCACGATCGCTCTCGAAGCAGACGCGTTGACCGTCGGGCGAATAGGACGGCGACGTGTCGATCGCCGGCGTGTCGGTCAGCCGCGTGGTCTTGCGCGAGCGCAAATCCATCACGAACAGATTGGAATTGCCGGCCTGTTGCAGACTCATGATCACGCGCTGGCCGTCGGGCGAGAAGCGCGGCGCGAACGTCATGCCGGGGAAATTGCCGACGGTCTCGCGCTGGCCGGTCTCGATGTTGAGCAGCAGCACGCGCGGGTCACCCTGTCCGTACGACATATAGGTGATTTCCTGCGTCGACGGATTGAACCGCGGGGTGAGCACGAGGTCCTCGCCGCGCGTCAGATAGCGCAGATTGGCGCTGTCCTGATCCATGATCGCAAGCCGCTTGACGCGGCGATCCTTCGGACCGGTCTCGTCGACAAAGACGATGCGCGTGTCGAAATAGCCCTTCTCGCCGGTGAGACGCTCATAGATCGCGTCGGAGATGATGTGCGCGACGCGGCGCCAGTTTTCCGGCGTGGTGAAATATTGCTGGCCAGCGAGCTGCTGGCCGGCGAACACGTCCCATAGGCGGAATTCCGCCTTGAGGCGGCCGTCACCCTGGCGCGTCAAGCGCCCGGTGATCAGCGCCTGCGCATTGATCGCGCGCCAGTCGGGGAAGCGCGGCACCGCATCGCTGTTGGCGATCTTCTCGATGAACGCCGCTGGATCGATCGGCGCGAACAGACCGCTGCGCCGCAGATTGGCGCTGATGATGCCGGAGACGTTGCGCGCCATCTCGCTCTCGGCGGGCGCACCGGCGCCGAAATCGGTGATCGCGACCGGCATCGGCTGCACATTGCCCTGGGTTACGTCGAGGCGCAGCGCGGCTGCGGCGGGCGCGATTCCCGCCAGCGCACTGGCGGTGAAGCCCGCACCGGTGAGCAAAAGGCGGCGACGATTCAGGGCAAATGCGTTGGGGAAATGCGTCATATCTATTCCTGTCGCGCGATCAGCCGCGGAACATGTCGTTGGGGGTGAATTTGATTTCGATGTCGCGCCACTGGTCGTACGTTTCCGGGCGCAGCATCGTGTAGGGCTGGCATTGCAGGATGGCGCGGCGACCGCTTTCGGCGAAGGCGGGGCCAAACGACGAAGCCGTCGCCTCGACGATGTCCGGGCCGCGCTGCACGGTGCCGTCTTTGCGGAATTGAACGCGCAGCACCACCGAAAGCTGCGATGCGCCGTCGGCGCCGACCGGCACGTTCCAGCACTGACTGATGCGCGCGCGCAGCGCATCGATCTCGTTCTGGGAAATCCGGGCGGCGCTGCCGTTGGCACGGCCGAGCGACGGCGTGCTCGAGACTTCCTCTCCGGCCGAGGCCTGACGCTGCGGCGCGCGCTTGTCGAGCAACGCGGCGATCTTGCTGGCGTCGAACTTCGGCTGCTCCTTCACTTCCTGCTTCTTCGGCGGCGGCTTCTTCTTTTCTTCCTTCTTCAGCGCCTCGGCGATCGGGTCGGGCTTCTTCTCCTCGACCTTCTTTTCGGGGGGCTTTTCCAGCGATTTGGGCGTGGGCTCCGGCGCAGCGGTCGGTTTGATCTCGGGTTTCTTCTCGACGACCTTCTCGACCGGTTCGTCCGCCGGCTTCGGCTCGTCGGCTTTCTTCTCCACCAACGGCTTCGGCGTTTCTTTCGGCTTCGCCTTCTCGACGCCCTTGGTGATCTGCGAGAACTGCTCGGCGGAAATCACATCGACGGGAATCGACTGCGGCGCGGCATCGAGCGGCTTGCCGGAAAACGTCAGCACGCACCAGCCGAGGAACGCGGCGTGCGCCCCGACCGACAGTGCGGATGACGTCCGGAAATTCATTTCGACGTGCCCTGTTCCACTTCGGTCACCAGCGCGACCTTGGTAAACCCGGCGCCCGACAACTGGCCCATGACGCGCATGACCGTACCGTAATCCACCTTGCGATCGCCGCGCACGAAGATGCGTGCCTCGAAGCCGCCGCGGGCTTCCGCCACCGCCTTGAGCTTCGCGACCAGTTCATCGAACGGAATTTCGGCATTTTGCAGGTAGACCTTGCCCTTATCATCGACCGAAACCGTGAGCGGCTCCTTGTCCTGATCGAGCGAGGTGGCTTTCGACTGCGGCAGGTCGACGGCGACGCCGACCGTGAGCAGGGGCGCCGACACCATGAAAATGATGAGCAGCACCAGCATCACGTCGACCATCGGCGTGACGTTGATCTCGGCCATCACCGCACGGCGTTGCCGGCGGCGTCGGCGACCACCGCCCAGCGCGGGTGTTCCGGCGTTCATGGCCATCGCGAAATCCCCTAACCGCGCTCGTCGATCTGCCGCGACAGGATCGCGGAGAATTCGTCGGCAAACCCTTCGAGTCGCTGGGTCTGCTTGTTCACGTCGGCCGCGAACTTGTTATAGAAAATTGTCGCCGGAATGGCGGCGACAAGGCCGATGGCGGTGGCGAACAGCGCCTCGGCGATGCCGGGCGCAACGACCGCCAGCGAAGTGTTTTTCGACGCGGCGATCGACTGGAAACTGGTCATGATGCCCCAGACGGTGCCGAACAGGCCGATGAACGGACCGGCAGAGCCGATGGTGGCGAGCACCAAGAGGCGCCGCTCCAGCCGCTCGACCTCGCGGGCGATGGTGACTTCCATCACTTTCTCGATACGCATCTGCAGGCCGGCGAACGATTTGGCGTGGCTTTCGAAGCTGCGCTTCCATTCGCGCATCGCCGCGACGAACAGCGCTTCCATGGAATGCGTCGTGCGCGACGACAGCGAGCGATACATTTCCTCGAGCGACTGGCCGGACCAGAATGCCTGCTCGAAGCGGTCCATGGCGCGGCGGTTGCGCGCATAGAGGAATGTCTTGTCGATGGCGATCGCCCAGACCCAGACCGAGCACACCAGGAGGCCCAGCATCACGCCCTTGACGATCCAGTGCGCCTGCCAGAACAGGGTGAACAGCGACAGGTCGGCGGAGGTCATCGGCAGAACCGATTGGGCTACGGCCGCGGAATTCATAAGCAAAGGTCCTTCATGCAGGTCTGACGGGCATCCGTCGGTCCAAGTCTGACGGCTTCGGACAGGCCAAGCCGGCGCGGACAGGGGGACACAAAGCAGGACAGCGGCCGAGCTGAACGACCGGGCCCGCTTCAATGCACGAGGAAATGCCGTCCACCACCGGCACCGACAGGAAATCCCCGTCAAACTTGACCAAACTAGGGCCTAACCAGCACCCATCATGGTTAAGGGCGGGTTAAGTCGGCCCCGTGACGCGGGCCGATGTCGAGCGGTGACGCCGGCTATGCCCTTCAAAAGCATGCTGTTTCGGCGTGCTCATCGCGCCGTGCCGGCGCACGAATCATCATTGCAGCAATCAATGCAAAAGGCCGCCCGTGAGGGCGGCCTTTTCGTCTCGGAGTATCTCGCGTCTCAATTCTGGGGCGACGGATTGTCGGGCGAATGATCCGGAGTCTGGCGGTTGCGGCGCTCGCTCATGAACTGGTCGAACTCGGCCTTGTCCTTGGCGAAGCGCAAGCGGTCGAGGAACGACCTGAATTCGCTCTGCTCTTCCTCGAGCCGGCGCAGCGTCTCGGCGCGGTATTCGTCAAAAGCATGGTTCCCGCTCGTGGGGCCGGACCAGA
>JAEWJH010000110.1 GCA_023386635.1 Pseudomonadota bacterium | reverse complement strand
GCCTCGGCCAAGGTGTCGTTCCGTCTGGTGGGCCGGCAGGATCCGCAGAGAATCCGCGACAGCTTCCGGGCGTTCGTCCGCAGTAGGATCCCGGCCGATTGCAGCGTCGCCTTCGGCAATCACGGCCTGTCGCCGGCGATCCAGCTCTCCTATGACAACCCGGCGCTGAACAAGGCGCGGACCGCGCTGGCGGAGGAGTGGGGCAAGAAGGCGGTGACGGTCGGCGCCGGGGGCTCGATCCCGATCGTCGGCGACTTCAAGAGCGTGCTCGGCATGGACTCGCTGCTGGTCGGTTTCGCGCTCGACGACGACCGGGTGCATTCGCCGAACGAGAAGTTCGACCTCACCTGCTTCCACAAGGGTATCCGCTCCTGGGCGCGAATTCTGGCGGCGCTGTCGGCGTAAGTGACGATAGCCTCATGGTGAGGGCGATCCGTCAGGATCGCGTCTCGAACCAGGAGGCGGGAATGATCGTGGCCGCCTCGTCCTTCGAGACGCGCCAAGAGGCGCTCCTCAGAATGAGGCGGAGCTAGCCCCGCATCTTTCACGGCGGCGGCATGGTCAGCAGATCGCCGACCGTGCGGCCGCGGATGTCGTAGACGGTGGCGAAAGTGACGTCGTCGCGCACCACTTTGGCGATCACCGGCGCATTGAGATTGCGGCAATAGAACTCGCCGAGCGTCAGCGCGAAATCGGCGCGGCGCGGATCGGCGGTGGTCTGGAATTTGGTGCCGAGCTCGACCTGCGCGACGCGCTGTGGCCCGCAGACCGCGACGATCCAGTAGCCGCGGGCAGGCGGCTTTTCGCCCGCTGTTTTGAGATGCGCGCGCAAATCCTCGGTCGCCTGTTTGAAGGCGAGGCCCCAGTAGTCGAGCATGTAGTTGAGGTCGGCGCCGCGCACGCCGCCGGCCAGCCAGTTGAAATGGGCGTACTGATAGGGGTGCAGCCGTACCATGTCGGCGATCGAACTGCCGATGCCAAGCGCGATCAGCGCGGCGCCGGTGGCGAAGGCGGCGACATGGCGCGTGCGCAGCCAGGTCAGCGTCCCCACCGCGCCGACGGCGGCCATCGCCGCGAGCGGTGGCAGGATAAACGTGAAGTGCCGCACGCCGTTGTAGAGGGCCGGCCGCGATATCATCGCATAGAGGACGGGAATGAGCGCCGCGCCGGCAATCATGATCAATGCGGAGCGCCGGCGTGCGGACAGGTCATGACGGAATGCCGCGACCACGGTGCCGATCAGGCCGATGGTGCCGGTGAGCAGCACGATCTCCGGCAGTTTCAGCGAGAACAGCTTGGGCAGATAGGTTGCCGGCATGTCCGGCACCGAGACCAGCGCGCCTTCATACAATTCCTTCCAGGGCTTCTCGAAGAAATGCGCGAAGTATTCGACCGCGAGCAGCGGATTGAGCGGATCGAGTACGGCCCACGGCCACAGCAGGCCCATCACCACATAAGCGATCGGCAACAGCGGCAGCATCAGCAGCACGAACCGGCCGAGCCGCCGCCAGGCGTCTCGCCAGCCGCGCGTGCGCGCGTCGTCGAGCAAGAGCAACAGCATCGCCGGCAGCATATAGAGCGCGCCGATCAGGGCGAGAATCCGCGTGCCGGTGGCGATGCCGAGTGCGAGCCCAACGCAGACCACGACCGCGCGCGGCGGCTCCGGGTAGCGTTCGAGCGCGTGCACCAGCGCGAGCAGCAGAAATGCCATGGCGACCGCGAAGGGGGCATCCTTCGGGTTCATGAACATATGGCCGTAGAACAGCGGCATGGTGGCCAGCAGGAGCGCGGCGAGCAAGCCGGCCGCGGGACCGCCGAGCCGGTGGCCGAGCCGCCAGGTGCCGGCGATGCCGGCGATGCCGATCAACCCGCCGATCAGCCGCCGCGTCTCGAACAGGTCGAACGGCAGGATTTTGGCGGCAAGCGCGGCCAGCATGTCGAAGCCGCCGCCATACATGTAGAGATTGACGAACGACAGAGCGCGCTGGTCGCGGAAGCCGGAGCCGTACAGCGACAGCAGCAGATCGCCATATTGCGAATGGGTGTAATCGTCCCAGCCGAGGCCGTAATCGCGAAAGGTCGCGGCCACCGCGATCACCAGCACGGCCAGCAGCGCGAGCGCGAGGCGGTCGAAAATGGGGCGGGCCGCCCAAAGGCTGGCGGGGCCCGCGAAAGACGATGGTCCGGCTCGCATCATCATCGCGCGTTGGTCATTGGCCGCGCAGCCTAGCTGGAATGGCTGTATGGCGCATGAACGAAAGCGGGCTGAACCGCGTCGAAAACGAGCCCATAAAAACGGGCAAAAAAGAACGGGGCCTGAGGCCCCGTTCGTGTCGTTGATCGCTTGTCGCGGCCGTTACTTGGCGGCGGCTTCGTACATCTCGGCGACGTAATCCCAGTTGACCAGATGATCGACGAAGGCCTTGAGGTAGTCGGGCCGGCGGTTGCGGTAATCGATGTAGTAGGAGTGCTCCCAGACGTCGCAGCCGAGGATCGGCTTGGCGCCGTGCACCAGCGGGCTCTCGCCGTTGGCGGTCTTCATGATCGCGAGCTTGCCGTCCTTGACGGCGATCCAGCTCCAGCCCGAGCCGAACTGGGTGACGCCGGCCTGGACGAAGTCTTCCTTGGCCTTGGCGAGACCGCCGAGGTCGCTGTCGATTTTCTTCAGGAGATTGCCGGGCACCTTGTCGCCGCCGCCGTTCGGCTTCATCCACTTCCAGAAATGCAGATGGTTGTAATGCTGGCCGGCGTTGTTGAAGAGGCCGGCGTTCTTGCCGAACGAACCCTTCACGATTTCTTCGAGCGGCTTGCCCTCAAGGCCGCTGCCCTCGAGCAGCTTGTTGCCATTGTCGACATAGGCCTTGTGGTGCTTGTCGTGATGATATTCGAGCGTTTCGCGGGACATGTAAGGCGCGAGCGCATCGTGGGCGTAGGGCAAATCCGGCAGCTTGAATGTCATCGATAACCTCCTGATGGATCAAAAATAACGATGCGCGCAAACCTCGGACAACGCGTGCGGATAACGCGCCGTCCGGCGATCTGGTCTCACGTCAGGACCTGTAGTTAGGCCCTGGCGCGGCGCGGGGCAACGCTCCGGACCACGGAATTTTTGTCACAACCGGCTTATGGAGCGCCGGCGTTGCTCGGAGGAAGCCACGATGACCAGTAATCGGCGGCAAAAACGGGGGTGGGGAGGGCGCGTGGTCAATCCAGACGTTGGGTGAACGCACTTTATTTCTTGCGCAGGTCTGCGCCGGACGCCACTATTATTGCGGAAGGCGGTATTGCACCGCGGCATTTCTGGGTTTTACCGTCGAGGTCAGTTGCGACATGGCTATTCTGCTGATGATCCTGGGCGCCTTGAGTGCCTGCGCCGGTGTCGCGGCCATCGCCTATGGCATGCCGATCAAGGAATTCAGCCTTGGCAACACGCTGATACTGTCCGGGACGACCGCGGCCGTCGGTGGCGTGCTGATCGTCGCCGTCTGCGTCGCCATTCGTCAGTTGCGCGAGATCGCTGACGGTCTGGCTTCGCGGCCGATCGGATCAACGGCGGCGCGCGCGGATTTGCCGGCGCCGCTCGCGCAAGCCGCTCGACCTCCGGCGCGATCTGCAGGCACAGCCAACGCGCCGGGCCGCGTTGCATTCCCGACCCGGCCGAAAACGGACGCCGAGCGGACGTCAGACAAGCCGGAGACGGTAGTGCCGGCATTGCCGCCGCTGTCGTTCGATGCGCCCGCGACGCCATTCGCCCGCTCGGCGGAGGAGGAGCGGCCGGCGCCGGTCATTCCGCCGCCGCTGGAAGAGATCGTGCCCGAGCCCATTCGCGCCGAACCGCTCGGCGGCGAACCCATGCGCAACGAACCGCCGTTCGGGAACGAACTGGTCTCGGCGCTCGGGTCGGAGTTGCGCTCCGGCGAGACCATCGAGACCGATCAGGCGCTGCAGGAGCGCCGCGAGGCGGCCTGGCACGAAGCGCATCACGATGCGAACAAGGTTCATGCGAACGAGCCTGCCGCCGACGGCAGGCGCGAGGAGCAGGAAGGATCGGTTGAGGGGTTCGACTCGATCTGGGATCGCGACGCCCGTCCGGCATCGCCCGCGCCGGCAGAACCGCGCGCTGAAGCCCCGGAATTCATTCGCCGGATCAAATCGCCGCCGCCATCAGAGCAGCGCGTCGAAGCACGGTCCGAACCGCATCTCGACCCGCGCTCCGCGCCGATCCTCAAATCCGGTGTCGTCGACGGCATGGGCTACACGCTCTACGTCGACGGCTCGATCGAGGCGGAACTGCCGCAGGGCACCGTCCGGTTCGCGTCGATCGCCGAACTGCGCGAGCATCTGGAAAAGAACGGCTGAACAGTCGGCTAGACTACCTTGCGCAAGTTAAACGCACCGGTTTGACTTGTCCGGTGGTCCCGCCGACAGTAGTATTTCGAGAGCTGACGATTTTCTATTTGATAGGTGACAGTGCGTTTTTAGCCAGCCAGGAAGGCGCGGTTCTATGAGCGACTCCGATTCCAGCGAAAGTTTCATGGCGCTGACCGCCAATATCGTGTCGGCCTATGTCAGCAACAACACGGTGCCGGCGAGCGATATCCCGGCGCTGATCAACCAGGTGCATAGCGCGCTCAGCCGCGTCTCGTCGCAGCAGCCGGTCAGCACCTCCGAGCCGACCAAACCCGCGGTACCGGTAAAACGGTCGGTGACGCCCGAATACATCGTCTGCCTGGAAGACGGAAAGAAGTTCAAATCGCTCAAGCGGCATCTGCGCACGCAGTACAATATGACACCCGAGCAGTACCGCGAGAAATGGGGCCTGCCGCCGGATTATCCGATGGTGGCGCCGAATTATGCGCAGGCTCGCTCCGCGCTCGCCAAACAGATGGGCCTCGGCCAGCAGCGGCAGCGCGGCCGCTGACGGATCGGAATCCTATATACCTGTGGATATCGTTCGGCCGCCGAATCCCGGTGACGCCGAAAAATGAGGCCTGCCAAGGCGTTGGGCCCCTTACCCGCAAAGCGCGAGTGTTCCGGGCGCGATGCGGAAACCCCTTGGCAGCAGGCGTGGCTTATTCTAGGGATAGTATCCTATAAGGATATTGTCCTAGAGAGGATTTGCCCATGCCGCGTTTGAGCCCGTCGCGCGCCGCCACCACCCAACCCCAAATCGACATGCCCCGCGCGCGGCATCTCGCGATCGGACACGCGCAACTGCATGACGCCGATGGCGCGCGCACCGTCACCGTCAACGAAGCCGAAAGCGCGCTCGGCTGGCTCGCGCGCCGCAAGGGCCGCGACGGCCGGCCGTTAATCGAGCCGGTTCAACTGCTCGCCGGCGAGCGTCTGCGCGCGGATTTCACCCGCGCGCATATGATGCCGCGCATGGGCGCCGACTGGTCGATGCAGGTGCGCGGGACGCGGCGCGACGGTCACATCACCGACGTGATGATCGCGGCGCGCCAGCGCGTGGATCATGCGCTCGATGCGGTGGGGCCGGAATTTGCCGGACTATTGATGGACGTGTGCTGCTTTCTCAAAATGCTGGCCGATGTGGAGCGCGAGCGCGGCTGGCCGGCGCGCTCGGGCAAGGTCATCCTGCAACTCGGCCTCGACCGGCTGGCGCGTCATTATGGATATGAAGGTGAGGCGACCGGCCGCGCGCAGGCGTCGGTGCGCACCTGGTTCGCGGAGCAATCATCCTAGGCGCTGGAATCAGGCCGGCGCGAGCGCGGCGCGGGCATCGTTCTGCGCGCGCTCGACCATGGAGCGCAGACCGTTGGAGCGCTGCGGCGTCAGATGCGCGCGCAGGCCCATTTTGTCGAACAGCGCGAGCGCATCGGTCGCGACGATCTCGCGCGCGGGCTTGCCGGACAAGATCGTCAGCAGGATCGCGATCAGGCCGCGGACGATATGGGCGTCGCTGTCGCCCTTGAAGCTGAGGACCGGCTCGCCGGCCGCGTTACGGCCGACCTGCGTCGTCATCCACACCTGGCTGGTGCAGCCCTGCACCTTGTTGGCCTCGACGTGATCGCTGTCCGGCATCGGGTCGAGCATGCGGCCAAGTTCGATGACGTAGCGGTAACGGTCGTCCCACTCATCGAGCACGGCAAAATTGTCGATAATCTCGTCGATCGTCATCGTCTGACCACTGCCGGGCGAAGCGCGCCCTCACAGGGCTCATATATAGCCTGAGGCAGGCTCGCGCACGCCTTTCGGGCGGGATCTGCCCTGCTCAGGCGGCCGGGCGCCCGGCACTGGCCTCGCGGCGCGGCCGCACCGGGGGCAGCGGAACCGTCGCCGGGGCCGAAATCTCCGGCGCGCGGCTGTTCGCGGTGCCGTTCCACGCGGGCAGGGTGTCCGCGGTGTTCAAAGTGTTCTGCGCGCTCGCCTTGTGCGTCTCGGATTTACGCGCGCTGCCGGTCGCCTGGTCGGCCATCTGCTGGCTGATGAATTCGACGATGGTCTTGGCGCCTTCCTGGGCGCGATGCCCCAGCACCTCGGCGACCTGACCGCCGACGGCGCAGGCCTCGGCCTGGCGATCGCAGAAGTTGCGCATATCGGCGACCGTTGCGCCTGCGGCGGAAACCGCCTTGAGCGTGTCGACCGAACTCAGCTCAGGGCCTGACTTGCTGCCGCTGCCGGGCAGCAGCACGCAGACCAGCCCCAGCCAGAATGCCACGCGCACGAGGAAAAACATGGTGGTCCCCTGTCCCAAACGTCCGACAAGCAGGCTTCCCATTCCGGCTCGTCACAGGGTGGACCGTAACAGGGGCGATTGAAGCCGCGGTTCAATTCTTGCGCGGGATTTTCGCCAGTTTCGATTTGGGTTTTCGTCAAATTTGAATTGTCGGGATTTGTTTCAAATTTGAACGAATGTCCCGCGAGCCTTGCGATAGCGCGCTGAGAAAGGTGCCGCCTGTGTTGTTCCCGCGGCAACGAACCGTTCACCATGCGGGATTCCGCAACACAAACTTCACCATGACCGCCAAATAGGCCCGCATACCCCGCGAAAAGCGGGGATCGCGTCGCGTGCGGACGCCGCGCGGCCGGTTCCCTTAGCGTTCGCTTAAGTCGCGTCTCGGTAGGATCGCTCCATAACAAGGGGAGGCGGCCGGCGGGGCCCGGTCGCAGACGAACCGTGCGTTTTGTCGCGTCGCTGCGCAACCATATCGATGCGCTGGTTCATCCATCGGCCCGGTCCGATGCCTTGACCGCGGCACGGCATCGCGCCTTCATCGCGCCGCGTCTGCTCGGCGGCTTTGCCGCGCTCGCCGCGCTGCCGCTTTATCTTGTCGTGCGCGGCGTGCCGGACTGGCTCGAATTCATCGTCTTCGCCTGGCTGATCGCACCGATTCTGCTCGGCTACTTCCTCTCGCGCACGGGCCGCTATGAAAGCGCGCATGTGCTGTCGTCGCTGGCGCTCACCGGACTGGTGATGGTGGTGGCGTGGCGCACCGGCGGCATTACGTCTTTCGCGGCGATCTGGCTCGTCGTCGTGCCGCTCGAAGCGGCGCTGTCGGCGTCGCGCCGCGTGGTGGCCATGGCGTCCTCGGTGGCGCTCGGCGCCGCCGGCCTGCTGTTGTTGCTCACCGGGTTCGGCCTGTTGCCGCCAGCCGATCATAATGTCGGCGGTACGCTCGCCGCGTTCGGCATCGTGTCCGCCGCGCTCTATGCCACCGGCATTGCGCTCGGCGCGGAATCGCTGGCGCGCATGAGCTTCTGGCTGCTCTACGCGGAAGAAGACCGCTATCGTCTGCTCGCGCGCAACATGACCGACGTGATCGCGCGCCACGCGCGCGACGGGTCGGTGCAGTTCATCTCGCCGGCGGCGGAGCCGCTGATCGGCGCGGCGGCGCGCAAGCTGCTCGGCCAGGGCCTGTTCCAGCGCGTGCACGTGGCGGATCGCCCGGCTTATCTCACGGCGATCGCCAAGGCGGCGCAAAGCCGGATCGAGCAGTCGCTCGAATTCCGCATTCGACGCGATGCGCCGGACGCGGATGGGCCGCCGATTTACGTCTGGGTCGAGATGCGCTGTCGTCCGGTCGATAGCCAGGCCGGCGCCGACACCGGCATCAATGAGCGCGAAGTGGTCTCGGTGCTGCGCGACATCGGTCCGCGCAAGGCGCAGGAGCAGGCATTCGAGGCGACCCGCATCGCGCTCGAGCGCGCCAATGCCGGCAAGAGCCGTTTCCTTGCCACCATGAGCCACGAGCTGCGCACGCCGCTCAATGCCATCATCGGCTTCTCCGACATGCTGATGAAGGCCGACGAACTGCAACTCGCCGCCGCCCAGCGGGACGACTATGCGCGGCTGATCAACGAATCCGGCCTGCACCTGCTGGCGGTGGTCAACGGCGTCCTCGATATGTCGAAGATGGAGTCCGGCAATTTCGAGATCGCGCCGGAGAGCTTCGCGCCCGGGCCGGTGATCGCGAACTGCTGCGACATCCTCAGCCTGAAAGCGCGTGAAGCCGGCGTCGAGCTGAAGGCGCGGGTCGCGACGGCGCTGCCCGACATCGTCGCCGACAAGCGCGCGATCAATCAGGTGCTGATCAATCTCATTTCCAACGCCATCAAGTTCAGCAATCGCGACGGCTGCGTCGTGGTCAGCGCGTTGCAGGAGCGCCGTCACATCGTCATCACGGTGGAGGATGGCGGCATCGGCATCAGCAATGAGGATCTGCCGCGCCTCGGAGAAGTGTTCTTCCAGGCCAAGAGCACCTATGACCGGCGCCACGCGGGATCGGGGCTCGGCCTGTCGATCGTCAAGGGCTTGGTCGAGTTGCACGGCGGCGATATCGCCATCCGCAGCCGGCTCGGCGAGGGGACCTGCGTCACGGTGCGGCTGCCGCTCGACTGCGAGGCGCACCGCAACGGCGTCACGCCGATCCCGATTTCACAAGCGCGCGTCGCGCGCGCAGATCAACCATCTCTCGGTCACGCCGTTGAGGACGCCGTGCCGGATGCAACGACAGTGCAAGTGAGGAAGCGTGCCTAAACGAACGAAACGATCCGCCAAAGCCGGACCCGAGCGGCCGTCGACCGGTGCCCTGGCGCTGGCGGTGCTGATGCATTATCCGCGCCAGAGCGTCGCGACCCTCATGGCGATGCTGGCGGTGGGGACGATCGTTTCAAACGCGCTCTTCATGCAGGCGGGCCAGCATCCCGCGCCGATCTTCGGCCGCAAGCCGCAGGGCGTCACTGTTCAGGTGGCGGAGCCGTCCGCGCCGCGCCCGCGCATCATCGCGCCGGCACCGGTGCAGCCCGTCGTCGCGCCAGCGCCTGTTGCGAGCGTGCCGGTTCCGGTTCCTGCGCCGTCTCCGGCCGCCGCGCCGCGCAACCGCGGCGACATCATCACCGATCTGCAGCGCGAACTGTCGCACAAGGGATTCTATGACGGCGCGGTCGACGGCATCTGGGGCGCACGGACGGATATGGCGCTGCGCGATTTCGCGACGGCCGCCGGTATCCGCCTGACGCCGGAAGCGAGCGAGGATGTGCTCCGCATCGTCGCGAAATCCTCGGTGGTCGCGCGCAAGCACGAGACCACCGGACGTCGTGACCGGGCCGGCGATCCGATCGGCGACCTGATCACCACGACTCCGAAGCCGCCGGTCGAGATCCCGGCAGTGGCCACGGCACCGGTCACCGCGCCGCCGCAAGGGTCGAACCGCCTGATGGCGGTCCAGCGCGCGCTCACCGATTTCGGCTATGGCCAGATCAAGCCGACCGGCTCGATGGGTCCGGAAACGCAAGCGGCGATCGAGCGCTTCGAGCGGGACCGCAAGCTGCCGGTCACCGGCAAGCTCTCCGACCAGATGCTGCGCGAGCTCGCCGTCGTCACGGGCCGAACGATCGAATAGTTGTCACCAGCGCGCGGCCGTGCGATGCGGTCGCCATGCGTCTGAAATCCGCCCTGTGGGTCGCCGCCTATCTTCGCCGCTGTCAAAGCGAGGGTGTCGCCGCCGTGCTGCGCCGGCGCGGCGCGGAGGAGGCGGGCTCGATTTTCATCAAGGTGTCGCGGCTCGACGGAAGCGCCGTGCTCTATGCGCCTGCGTCGCAGTCGGCGTTCGACGAGGCGCGACCGATGGATCGCGCGTTCACCGCGACGGTCGGCAGCAAATCGCCGGCGACCGAGGTTGACGTGGAAGCGGCGCTCGCGCGCGAGATCAAGTTCGATCCCGATGTTTGGATCGTCGAGGTCGAGGACCGCGCCGGCCGCTCGTTCCTCGACACAGTGGTCGATTAGCCGAAATCGGACGCTGCGGCGCTCTCTCCTCCATTCGTTCCCGCGCATAAGCGCCTTCACGCGCCTCTTCGACGCGCTGTGCTGGGAATCCAGTTCTTTGGCTTAAGACTGGTGTCCCGCTTTCGCGGGGACGAACGGAGAATCCGATTCTACGCCGCGCCGATCCGCGACGGCGGCGGGAAGTCAGTGAGCAGGTTGCGCGCGTCGGTGGTCGGCTTCTGCGTGTGCGGCTGCGGCGCGGCGGCGCGGCGCGCGCGGGTCTCGGTATCGTTCCACAGTACGGTCTCGTGCAACACCGGCTGCAGCGGCGCGCGCTGCTGCTTCTGCGCTTCCTGCCAGATCCACAGCAGGTGATGCGCCGCCGGTTCGCTGATCTCGCCGTAGAGCGCGGCGAGTTCGTAGACCCGCTGCACCGAATGACCGACCGTCGGATTGAGGAACAGCATCACCCGCTGCAACACCGATGCCGGCATCCGCAGCACGCGGGCAACCACCAGCAGCGGTTCGCCGGTCGGGTCGTCGACGATGCGTTGCGCCAAGGCGGGTGCGAGGGCGAGCGCCCCGGTCAGTTCGTGTGCAAAGGCCGTCCGGTCGTGGCGCAGCGCCGCGGTTTCCAGACGGCGGACGATGTCCGCCTGTCCGTTCACCGGTTGAATGTCGGTCCCGGCGATGGTGTCGAGATGGATCAGGACGAGACGGCGCTCCTGCGGTGTCGCGCCAAAGAACAGCTCGGCGAGCTCGCCGGCGGTGACGGGCGCTGCAAGCGCGGGTGTCGCCGGCTGCGGGGCAGCTTCGACGAGCGGCTCGAACAGATCGGGGTCTTCAAAATCATCATTCGGCACGGTTGCCGGTGCATCGCCGGCCTTCGGCAGCGCGGCCAGATCGGGCGCGGCCAGATTGGGTGCAGCGGGATTGGGCGCAGCAAGACCGAGATAGGGCCGCATCGCCTGCGGCGGATTGGGATAAGCAGACAGCCGCACCACGACCAGCGTGCGGGTTGCTTCGTCGACGGTTTCGATCAGCCGCTGCGCCAGCGCGACGTAATGGTTCTCTTCCTCGCTCGTATGCACAAGCTTTTGCACATAGAGGTCGGTCAGAACACGCAGCAGCGTCGGCCGTATGTCGACGCCGTCACGACAGGCGAGATCGACCAGGCTTTCGAGACCGGGGGGAGTGGGAATGCTCATGCTACGCCACGCGTACAAAGATGAGCGTCACCCTAGCTTTGCCGTGTTAGCGGACGGTTAAGGTAACGGATTCCGAAACGAAACCCATAAGATTATAGTGGAGAGCCTACGCCGTCGATTGCGCCACACCGCATGGGATAATGCGGCAGGAGCCTGTGGGTTTAACGGACCGTTAACCCTGTCGCCGCTTAATCGCACGGGCGCGATCCCGGGATTGCACGTGGGACGCGCATGGAGTGGGGGCTTGTATGGGCCAGATAATCCAGTTTCCGGAAGGAGCGCGGCCGGCGTCGGCAAAACGCCGCAGCGATACCGTATCTGCGACCGTGGTGATCCTGCCGGTCGTCCGCATCGAGCGGATGGCGGACGATCCGGATAATGGACTGGCGCCGACCGCTGGCAACACGTCCGGCCGCCGTCGTCGCCGGCGCGCTGCGCGCTGATCGTCACCCGATGGCATCCCGCACGCGCGTCACGCGCTGCCGCGCTGCAGGTTGTCGCACAGCCCTGGCCGCAGCTTCGGCGCTGATCGCGGGATCGCTGCTCACCGCCTGCACCCAGGGTAATTTCGGCGAAGTGCGCCCCTCGCTGGTGCGCGACGATATCCATGACTGGATGGGCTCGGCCGCCGTCGATACCCGCGACGTGACCGGCAGCATCCAGGTTTCGCATTTTCAGTTCACCGACGACGAGCGCCTGCTGCGCGACCTCGGCTATCCGCTGATCGAGCCGCCCTACGACCGCAAGCACTGGGACAGCGTGCTCGGCGAATACGGGATGCGCGGCTATAGCCGCGACAACCGGATGCCGCGCGAGGCCTATGCCGAAAAACTGCTGGGCGAGGGCTATCGCTCGCCGACCGCGCGCTACCAGAAGCTGATCGAGGATATCCGCAACGACCTTACGCGGCTGCCGGCGTTTTACGAGACCGCGACGCGGGTGAGCACGATCGACGAGAAGCGCAAGCGCGCGCTCGATTTCACCCGCTCGCCGCCGCCGGAACGCACCGGCGCACTCGCGCGCATCCGCGAGAACAACAATATCGTCGCATGGGTGACGCAGTCGCTCAACGACCGCTTCGTCGGCTATCGTTACGCGCTGGAGCGGCTGGTGGTGATGACGCCGTCGCCGCTGGCGGTGGAAGTCGAAACCGGATTGCGGTCGCTGCGCGCTGCGATCGACGCGCGCGGACAGTCGTTCGCGCCGGTGGCGCGGGTGCGCTACTTCCCGGTCAGCAAGTAGATCACTTCACCAGATTGCACTTCGCCGCGGTGAGCGACGCGCGGGCCATCGCCATCAGGCCCGGCTCCGGCGCCAGCGCGCGTACCGCGATCAGCCCTGTCACCGTCGGCGTCTCGACGATCAGCCGGTCGGCGGCGGTGACGTCCTCGTCCTCGGGAATTTGCGCGCGCTGCTCCGGCGTCATCAGGTCAAGCTCGATCACGCGACGGCCGGCGGCGCGATCGTTGATCGCGTAGTAGGCGACGTCGTAGCGCGAATAGAACGTCACCGAGGTATAGGCCTGGCTGACCGGGACGCTGAACTTCAGCGAACCGCCGGAAAGATCGTAGCGGCAGACCGCCAGCGCGAAGGCAGGGTCCATATAGGTGAGCAGCGCCTTGTCCGGCTGCGGCGCGTCGATCTGGGCGATCGCGTTCACCGGCGCGACCGGCGAGAGGCGGGCATAGGCATCCTGGGTCGCCGTACGCGGCACCATCATGATGGTGGCGAGATGGACGATGCCGCCCAGCACCAGACCGCCGAACAGGAGGAGCAGCCAGCGGATCATGGGCAGTCCTTCGCTTCGACGCGCGGCATCGGCGCTTCGCGGCCGGCGCGGGTGGCGACGCCGACCGGCGTATCGTAGAGCCGCAGCAGCAGCTGGTAGCGGCCGGCGCCGCCGGTCGGCAGCCAGTTGCCGCTCACGGCGCGCGACGTGACTGTGATGATGAACTCGCCGTTGGCCTCCCGCACGATCTCCTGACTGGTGAAGCCATAGCGGTTTAGCGTGTTGGCGACGAGTTTGCCTTCGGGATTGTAGAGCGTCAGCGTCCAGAATCGCGCTGCCGGCGTGGTGCCGGTAAGCGTCACCGTGCAGCGGCCGTCAAGCGGTTTGCCGCTGTCGTCGCTCTGCGCCAGGAAGGCGACGCCGTCGCCGAGGCCGGTCGGAAGTTGGCCGGTACGGGCGATGTTGGCGCGCGCATAAGGATCGGCATCGGCGGTGCCTGCTTTCGGCCATGCGGTCCACGCGCCGATGGTCAGCCCGCCGAACGCGATGTGCCGCGTCAGCGACAGCCAGGTCGCGCCGAGGCCCGCGAGCGCGGCAATCGCGAGCATGAACAGCGAGCCGAAAAGCAGTCGCACGGTCGGTCCAAATCAACGGGCTGAAAACAGGGAGAGGTCAGCGAATCCGGAGGGATGATAGCCAGCGCAGCGATTATTGTCTTTGCACGGCCGACGGGGTCGATGCCTGCGCGCTCGCCACCGCGCCGGGTTGCGGCAGCGCCGAACTGCGTTGCGGGGCCTGGCCGGAGGCGGCGGTGGGTGGCAGCGCGCGGGTCGCGTCGTCCATCATCCGCTCGACCCGCACCAGGATATCCGCCGCCTTGCGCGTCAGCGTCGGCGGGCGCTCCGGCGCCGGCTCGGTCTTCTTCGCGCTGGTGTTGGCGGCGACCAGCGGCTCGCGGCGCTGCAGCGCCGGCACGCCGGGAATGGTTTTGATCTCGATGCCCTGATGCGCGTATTCCATGATCGCGTGCCAGGTCATCGCCGGCAGCGAGCCGCCGGTCATCTTATTCATCGGCGCGTAGTCGTCGTTGCCGAACCAGACGCCGCAGACATAGTTGCCGGTGAAGCCCATGAACCACGCATCGCGATAGCCGTTGGTGGTGCCCGTCTTGCCCGCCACCTGCACTCCATCGAGGCGGGCGCGGCGGGCGGTGCCGTTCTCGACCACGGAGTTCATCATCATGTTCATGTCGCGGGCGACGGAGGCGGGGATCACCTGCTTCGGCTTCGGCCCGTCGCGGTCGAACCGCCACACCGTCTCGCCGTTGCCGGTGCGCACTTCGAGGATCGCGTGCGCCGGGATCATCCTGCCCTCGCGCGGGAACGTGCCATACGCGCCGACGTGATCGAGGATCGTGACTTCGGCGGCGCCGATCGGCAGCGACGGCGTATCGATCAGCGGCGTGCGGATGCCCATGTCGCGCGCGGTCTTGACGATCTTGGCGCGGCCGGCCTTGGCGTTGCCGTTGCCGAGCGCGAGCGACAGCCGGATCGGGATCGTGTTGATCGACTTGGTGATCGCGGTCAGCAGCGTGATCGAACCGGCATAGGACCGGCCGTAGTTCTGCGGGCACCAGTTGCCGAGACAAATGGGCGCATCGACAACGATCGACGACGGCTTGAACCCGTTCTCCAGCGCCGTCGCATAGACATACGGCTTGAACGACGAACCCGGCTGCCGCAGCGCATCGACCGCGCGGTTGAACTGGCTCGCGCCGTAGTCGCGGCCGCCGACGATGGCGCGGATCGAACCGTCCGACACGTCGGTCACCACCGTGCCGGCCTGCTTGACGTGATAATCCTGCCCGAACTGCCGCAGCGAATTCTCGATCGCGTCTTCCGCGACGCGCTGGATGTTGTTGTCGAGCCCGGTGCGGACGATGAACACGCGCTCGGTCATCGACTTCGGGAACGTATCGACGATCTTCTTCATCTCGTCGAAGGCGTAGTCGAGATAATAGTTCGGCGACCGCTCGTCGCGGCGGTCGACCACGCTCGCCGGATTGCGCCGCGCGCCGAACACCTGGCCCTCGGTCATGAAACCGGCTTCCACCAGATTGTCGAGTACCACATTGGCGCGGGCGCGCGCGGCCGGCAGGTTGACGTGCGGCGCGAACTTGGTGGGCGCCTTGAACAGGCCGGCGAGCATCGCCGCTTCCGCGAGGGTCACGTCGCGCGCCGACTTGTTGAAATAGAACTGCGCCGCCGCGTCGACGCCGAACGCGCCGCCGCCCATATAGGCGCGGTCGAGATAGAGTTTCAGGATCTCGTTCTTGGTGAGATGCGCCTCGAGCCACATGGCGAGGAACGCTTCCTTCACCTTGCGTTCGATGGTGCGCTCGTTCGAGAGAAACAGGTTCTTCGCGAGCTGCTGCGACAGGGACGAGCCGCCCTGCACGACGCCGCCGGCTTTCGCGTTGGTGGCGAGCGCGCGGAACGTGCCGGCGATGTCGATGCCGAAATGCTCGTAGAAGCGCCGGTCCTCGGTGGCGATGGTCGCCTTGATCAGATGATCGGGAAACTCTTCCAGCGGGATCGAGTCATTGTGCTTGATGCCGCGCGAGCCGACCTCGTTGCCGTAGCGGTCGAGGAACGTCACCGCGAGGTCGGACTTCTTCAGCCAGTCGCCGTCGGAGGTTTCCTGAAACGCCGGGATCGCCAGCGCCAGCATCAGCGTCAGGCCGACGGTGCCGATATTGGCGCATTCCGACAGGCCCTCGTTGATCCAGCGCCGCCAGCCGGCGGTGTGGAAGCGGTCCATGAAGGTGGAATAGCGCTCGAAGCCTTCGCGCGCGGCCTTGCCGCTCTGGAACATCGAGGAGTCGACGCGCGAGTCGAAGTCGAGCAGGAAGCGCCGCAGCGAGGCGAGCCAGTCTTCGGGGAGCCAATGGCGCACGGGCGGTTCCAGGTCCTAGACGGTGTTCGGCCGGATCATGCCGACCGGATTGTGCCGCCCGGCGGCGTGCCGGCCGGCGGAATCCCAAGCCTCTGTTTAGCCGATCCGCACCCCCCGGACCATGCCGCAAGGTCCTCAAGGTGAACGGAAATGGGGCGGAATTGGGGGCGGCCGAACGTCGGATCCTGGAGTCAGGCGGCGGCCAGCGACTTTCGTGCCGCCTGCGTCAGGAAGCCGGAACGCGTAAAGCCTTCCTGCTCGGCACGCCGGTCGATTTCCTCCAGCACGTCGGAGGGGATCGTCACGTTAACCCGAACGCTTCGGGGCGCGGCAGTCGGGACTTCGATCAGCGCCGCCACGGCTTGCCGGTTTTCGGCGATCGCCATCACATCTTCAAGAGAGGAGGGCGCGGGCAGGGCCTCGCCGTCTTCCTCCATGCCCGCAAGATGCAAAGCGAGGGCTTCGGCGGCCATCGCGCGGGCTTCATCCAAACTGCTCCCAGCAGTAATGACTCCCGGCAGATCGGGGAAAGAGACGCCGTAGTCGCTGTTTTTATCCTTATGGATCAACGCGATGTATTGGGTCACCGTCGGGGCCTCAGTATCAGTCCGGCTTGTTTCTCGATGCTCTTCAGCGTTCCGAGCGGGATATCCGCTTTCGGATGCGGCACGGTCACTCGCCCGCGCTTCACCGGATGTTTGAATTGAAGATGGCTGCCCTTCTGGGCGACTTGAACCCAGCCATCTTCGACCAGCTTCGCGATAATGTCGCCTGAGCGCATGTGTATTTATACACCAGCGTCGTTTTGGTCAAGATGTGGCTACACACCATCGTACCCGGCCATTTATAGCTCCCGCATTTTCCAGCGGAATCGCCTAGACAGAGGCCATGTCAGATCATCTTGGACGTGGGAGAAAGGCGCGCGGATTGTCCGACCAGATTGCCGCGCCGGCGCGCGCCGCTCGGCCAGTGGCCGACACCGCACCGCTGCCGTTCTGGCGGACGAAGCGGCTCGACCAGATGACGCGGCTGGAGTGGGAGAGCCTGTGCGATGGCTGCGGTCGCTGCTGCCTCAACAAGCTCGAGGAAGAAGACACCAAGGAGATCTTCTTCACCGATGTCGTCTGCAAGCTGTTCGATGCCGGCACCTGCCGCTGCTCCGACTACAAGAACCGGCAGAAGAAAGTGCCCGATTGCGTCAAGCTCACGCCGGAGGAGGTTGCCGACTTCAACTGGCTGCCGCCGACCTGTGCCTACCGGCTGCTGGCGGAAGGCAAGGAGCTGATGTGGTGGCATCCGCTCGTCTCCGGCAGCGCGGAGACCGTGCACGAGGCCGGCGTGTCGCTGCGCGGCCGCACGATTTTCTCCGAGCGCGGCGTGCCGGATGCCGACCTTGAGGATCACATCGTGAAGTGGCCGGGGCGTGTGCCGAAGGCTGCGAAGAAAGAGCCGGTGAAGAAGAAGCCGGCGGGGCAGCGCCCGTAAAGACGGCCGCCTAGCAGCGCTTAGGTAACCAATTACCTGTCCTACGTTTATTGCAGTTTCGCATAATTGACCTATATTATGCAGAACTGCACTGGACGCCTCATGATCACATCCGCCACCGCCCAAACCGCCCCGCGCCCCTTGTCCGAGACTCTGACCGGCGATCGGCAGGCCGCGGCGCTGGCCGGCTTCTTCGCGATCATGGAGCGCTGGGGCGTCGACAACGCCGCGGCGCGGCGCATGCTCGGCGCGCCGGCGCAGCGCACGTTCTTCCTCTGGAAGAAGGGCGGGCGGACCATGCGGCTGCCGGAAGATGTGCTGCGGCGTATCGGTTATGTCGCCGGCATCTGGAAGGCGCTGCAGATCGTCTATTCCGATCCGGCGCAGGCGGATTCCTGGGTCACGCGGCCCAACGCCTTCTTCGGCGGCCAGACGCCGCTGCAACGCATGGCCGGCGGTGACGTGACCGATCTTGCTGCCGTGCGCGTTTATCTCGACGCCGCACGCGCGCCATGGTCGTAAGGCCTTGGTCGTAAGGCCTTGGTCGTAAAGCCTTGGTCGTAACGCGGTGGCGCTGAAACAACGCCAAGTCGTGTGGTCACAAGCGTGGCGCATTATCGCGTCCCGCTATCCGCCGATCGATCTGTTCGAGCGCGTGTCGAACGATCCGCTGGTGTGGGAAGCGCTGATTGAACTCGAACAGGCGACCAATCCGCGCGTGCGCGACGCGGTGGGCGACATCAGTCTCGTGCCGGCCACGAGGCGCGTCAGCGGGCCGGGCGCGAGCTTCGTGATGGCGTCGTTTACGCATCTCAATCCAAAAGGCTCGCGTTTCTCCGACGGGAGTTTCGGTGTGTTCTATGCGGCGAGCACGTTCGATACCGCGATCTGCGAGACGGCCTATCACTTCGCGCGCTTTGCCGCCGACGCGCACGATCCGCCGCGCCGCGAGGCCATGCGCGTGCTGATCGGCGCGATCGATCATGCCTTCGATGATGTCGCGACGCTGTCGAAGACAGAGCGCGCCGCGATCCTGTCGCCGGACTCTTATGCCGCGGGACAGAGTTTTGCCCGCGCGCGGCGGGGCGATGGAAGCGACGGCATTGTCTATCCGAGCGTGCGCCATGCCTCGGGGAAATGCGTCGCAGCGTTCTGGCCGGACGTGGTCGGCGTGCCGGTGCAGGAGCGGCACCTGCAATATGAATGGAATGGCGCGGCGATGACGCGGTATTTCGACTATCAGCGCGACGACTGGTTTCCGCTGCCGGATAATGCATAAGAAAATAATCCTTTACAGCGTGACGCTGCTGCGCTAGGCTTCCGGCATCCTCCATCCTTGCGAGTTCGATCATGCCCCGCCGTGCATCGCTGCGGCTGAAGACGCGTGCGCGTCTGTTGGCCGAGTCTGTATCCTCCGATCCGTCCGCTTCGTCCCCCGCCGATCCCGATCCGCGCGATCTCAAGGCGAGCCTGCGGCTGCTCTATGAACAATCGACGCTGACGGTGCGCGAGATCGCCGCTGCGGCGGGCCTCAGCGAGCGCGCGATCTATAACCGTGCGCGCAACGGCGGCTGGTCGCCGCGCGAGAGCCGCGTGTCCGGCATCGTGACGCTGCTCGATCCGGCCGCGGCGCAGCGCATCGCCGGCCGCGTGCGGCAGGTGGTCGATCTTACCGACGCGGCGGCGGCACGGGCGCTCAACCGCGCGCATGTGGCGCGCGCGACGCGGGCCGGGCGGCGCGCGGTGGAGGCCGACGTGAAAGTCATCGACATGCTCGGCGCGGCGCTGATCGATCTCGCACGCTGCCCGCGCGAGGGGCGGTGCGCATCGCTGGCACAGGAACTGGCGGCGGTGATCGCGGGCGAGATGCGGCGGGTGATGGCGACGCCCCCGTAGGGCGAGGCCGCCACACTTACGTCATGGCCGGGCGCAGTCCCGGCCATCCACGTCTTGTCTTCATGACAGAAGGTAAGACGTGGATGCCCGGCAAAAGCCGGGCATGACGGCGGAGAGAGCGGCGGGCCATTCGGTCCGCCCATGCTGAGGCTCCGGTGCCTAGGGCTCCCACGCCGGCGCGACGGTGCGGCGCTTGCCGTCCGACGTGCGCTTGGCGTCCGGCGCGTCGAGCGCCTCCTTGTCCCAGAGCTGGCAGGTCACCGGCTTGTGCTTCTGGTCGAGGCCTTCGCAGTAATTGGTGTATTCGCAGATGCGGACCTCGGCGCCGCGACCGATCTGCGTCTTGCGCGTCCAGTCCGGATCGGCGAGCGCCTGGCGCGCCGCGCCGGCGATGTCGCACACGCCGTCGGCCAGCATCTTCTCCGCCATCTCGAAATTATGCACGCCGCCGGTGCACACCACCGGCGTCGTCAGACCGGCGGCGCGGATCGCCTCGCGCACCGCTTTGGTCGGCGCGATGTTGCGGCCGAACGGGCCGCGCGCATCGGAGATGTATTGCGGCATGCATTCGTAGCCGCTCGGCCCCGTATAGGGATAAGCCGCGGCGCCGACGCCGGGCTGTTTGGCGTCGTCGAACTTGCCGCCGCGCGAGGTCGAGAGGAAATCCATGCCCGCGCGCGCGAACGCTTCGCCGAAAAAGACGGCGTCGTCGACCTCGTTGCCGCCGTCGATGCATTCCTCGGCGAGATAGCGGCAGCCGACCGCGTAATCCTTGCCGACGCGGTCGCGCACGGCGGCGAACACTTCGAGCGGCAGCTTGACGCGGTTCTCGCGCGCGCCGCCATAACCGTCGGTGCGGGTGTTGGTGCGCGAGAGGAACGAGGCCATCGTATAGGCGTGCGCGTAATGCAGCTCGACGCCGTCGAAGCCCGCCTGTTGCGCGCGCAGCGATGCGTCGGCGAACAGGCCGGGCAGCACGCGCGGCAGCTCGGCGATATGCGGCAGATGCGTGTCGGTGACGCGCTCGCGCGCGCCGAACTGCAAATCCTCCAGCTCGCGGTCGGAGAGGATGTCCTTGAGTTCGTCGTCCTTCATCGCCGCGAGCGCGGTGCGGATCTCCGCATCGTCGGTCATCTGCAACGCCGCGCGGTGCGCGTCGGTGATGGCGAGGAAGCGCTGGAAGAACTTGTCGCGCGCCGGGCGGCGGCGGATCGACAGGAAGTCGATGATCTGGATGAACAGTTTTGTCTCGCCGCCGCTCGCCTCGCGCACCGCGTCGGTGAGGCGCTTGAGGCCGGGCAGGAACCGGTCGTGACCGATCCGCATCAGCGGGCCGCTCGGAACGTCGCGGACGCCGGTGGCCTCCACCACGATCGCGCCGGGGCGACCCCTGGCGAAGCGGACATACCAGTCGATGACGTTATCGGTGACGAAGCCGTCCTCGGTGGCGCGCCATGGCACCATCGCCGGCACCCAGGTGCGCTGCTTGAGCGTCAGCATGCCGATCGCGACCGGTGAGAACAGGCGCGAGGCGGCGGCTTCCGCCTGCGTCGGCACGCGGCCGTGGCTCGGTTGATGCTGAATGCGCTCCGGCGGACGCCACATGGATTAAGTCTCGCTTCCTGATCGCGGGCGGGCAGCCCCAAGGCTTGACCCGTGCATCACTCTCTTGAGAAAGATGGATCGCCGGGTCAAGCCCGGCGATGACAGAGTTGTTGGCCCGCCGTTGATACCATTCATGCTCCAGCCTTCCGCCTATCCGGACACCTTTGCGCGCGACCATCTGCCGCCGCGGGACGCGTGGCCGGTGTTCAATCCGCCGCCGCTGGGTGCCTATCCGGCGCGGATGAACGCCGCCGCGGAACTGATCGACCGCGCCATCGCCGCCGGCCATGGCGCGCGGCCGGCCATGGCGAGCCTGACGGAACAGTGGAGCTACGCGGAGTTGAACGATCGCGCCAACCGCATCGCCGCGGTGCTGGTCGGCGAGGGGCTGCAACCCGGCAACCGCGTGCTGCTGCGCGGCGCCAATTCGCCGATGTTCGCCGCCTGCTGGCTCGCGGTGGTGAAAGCCGGCGGCATCGTCGTCGCCACCATGCCGCTGCTGCGCGCGCGCGAATTGCGCTACATCATCGACAAGGCGAAAATCGCTTTCGCGCTCTGCGACGCCACGCTGCGCGGCGAGCTCGATGCGGTCGGCGCGCCGCTGACGGCGCTCTATTATAATGACTCGCGCGCGGACGGGCTCGCGGCGCGGATGGCGCGGCAGAGCGGGGCGTTCGCTCCGGTGATCGCCTCGGCGGACGACGTCGCGCTGATCGCCTTCACCTCGGGCACCACCGGCAACGCCAAGGGGACGATGCATTTTCATCGCGATCTTCTCGCGATCTGCGATATGTGGCAGCCGCTATTGCAGACGACGCCGGACGACGTGTTCGCCGGCAGCGCGCCGTTCGCCTTCACCTTCGGCCTCGGCGCGATGCTGCTGTTTCCGCTGCGGCATGGCGCGTCGTCGGTGCTGCTGGAGCAGGCGACGCCGTCGGCGCTGATGGAGGCGATCGCGCGGCGCAAGGTGACGACGCTGTTCACCGTGCCGACCTTGTACAAGACCATGACGCCGCTCGTCGCGCAGCACGATCTCGCCTCGCTGAAAACCTGCGTGTCGTCGGGCGAGCATCTGCCGGCGGCGGTGTGGGAGCAATGGCACCGCGCCACCGGACACCGCATCCGCAACTCGATCGGCTCGACCGAGATGCTGCACGCGTTCCTGGCGATGCCGGCGGATGAAGCGGCGCCGGGCCCCTGCGGGCGGCCGCTGCCCGGCTGCGAAGCGCGCGTGGTCGACGAGGCGATGAACACCGTGCCGCCCGGCACCGTCGGCAAGCTCGCGGTGCGCGCGCCGACCGGCTGCCGCTATCTCGACGATGCCGCGCGGCAGCACACCTATGTGCGCGACGGCTGGAATCTCACGGGTGACGCCTTCACCGAGGATGAGGCCGGCCGGTTCTGGTATCACGCGCGCACCGACGACATGATCGTCTCGTCCGGCTACAACATCTCCGGCGCGGAGGTTGAGGAGGTGCTGCTCGACCATCCGGCGGTGGCGGAATGCGCGGTGGTCGGCGTGCCGGATGCCGCGCGCGGGCAGATCGTCAAGGCGTTCATCGTGCTGGCGCCGGGCGTCGCCGGCGACCCGACGCTGACGCAGGCGCTGCAGGACACGGTGCGCAACACCATCGCGCCGTACAAATATCCCCGCGCGATCGAATACCGCGCCGCGCTGCCGCGCACGGTGACGGGCAAGATCCAGCGCAATGCGCTGCGCGCGGAGGGGTAGGACCTCATGGTGAGGAGGCGGCCCTCTCAGGCGCGCCGTCTCGAACCATGGGGCGAAGTACAATCCGGTCTCGCCTCATCCTTCGAGACGCGATCCTGACGGATCGCTCCTCAGGATGAGGAGGGCCGCTCATGCCAGACCCGCGCCGGAACAGATTGCCAATGGCACAGGCTTAAGCCATGTCGGTGGGCCGGAAACCTCGACCATGACCGAACATCAGAAGCCTCACGCGCCCCGTCACAAGGCATCCCGTCACAAGCCCGCGCCTGCGCAGGTCCTGACCCATGCCGAGGTGAAGGCCGTGATCGCCGGCATCGCCATGGCGATGTTCCTCGGCGCGCTGGACCAGACCATCATCGCCACGGCGCTGCCGACCATCGGCCGGCACTTCAACGACGTCGAGAACCTGTCCTGGGTGGTCACGGCCTATCTGCTCACCGGCACCGCGGTGACGCCGCTCTACGGCAAGCTGTCGGATAATTACGGCCGGCGCATCATGATGCTGATCGGCGTCGGCATCTTCGTCGCCGGCTCGATCGCCTGCGCGATGGCGCCGAACATGCTGACGCTGATCATCGCGCGCGCGCTGCAAGGACTCGGCGGCGGCGGGCTGATGGCGCTGGCGCAGACCATCATCGCCGACATCGTCACACCGCGCGAACGCGGCCGCTATCAGGGCTACATTTCCGCGGTGTTCGCGGTGTCGTCGGTCGGCGGGCCGGTGCTCGGCGGATTTCTCACCGAGCATATCGACTGGTCCTTCATCTTCTGGATCAATCTGCCGCTCGGGCTGATCGCCTTCGTCACCTGTTTCATCACGCTGCGCCGCGTGCCGTATCGGCCGCGCCGTCACCGGCTCGATCTGATCGGCGCGGTGCTGATGATGTTCGGCTCGGTGCCGCTGCTGCTGGCGCTGACCTGGGGCGGCCGGCATTTCGAATGGATCTCCGCGCCGATCGGCGGCCTGTTGCTGGCGTCGGCGGTGTGCTGGGCCTTGTTCGGCTGGCGGCTGGTGGCGACGCCGGAGCCATTCCTGCCGCTCTCCGTGCTCGGCAATCCGATCGTGCGCTGCGCGGCGCTGACCGGCGCCTGCACCATGGGCGCGATGGTCGGCCTGACGATTTTCGTGCCGCTGTATTTCGAAGTGGCGATGCAACTGTCGGCGAGCCAGTCCGGCCTCGCGCTGATCCCGCTGATGGCGGGCACCGTGACCTCCTCGACGGTGGCCGGCAAGGCGATGATGCATGTCACGCACTACAAGCGGATGGGGCTCGCCGGTCTGGTCGAGGCGATCATCGCGCTCGCTGCGCTCGCGATCTGGCCGGGCAGCATGCCGATCGTGCTGGTGATCGTGCTGTTCGCCGTGATCGGCCTTGGCATGGGTCTCGTGTTCCCGATCGCCACGGTGTCGATGCAGAACGTCGTCGCGGCACCGCAGATGGGCGTCGCGACCGGTGCGTCTAATTTTTTCCGCTCGCTGTTCTCGTCGGTGGTGGTCGCGCTGCTCGGCGCGATCGTGCTCACCGGTCTCGGCGGCGCCGGCGCTAATGTGGCGGTGGAGCAGCTCGCGCACGCGGCCTCCGGCCACGATCTCGTGCTGGCGTTCCGCTTCGTGTTCATGGCGGTGGCGCTGGTGCTCGCCTTCGGCCTTTGCTTCATGATCGCGCTCGAGGAGAAGCCGCTGCGCGGCCCGGCGGCCGAGCATCCGGTGCTGGAAACCGGCGCGCCGGCCTCGCGGACGCCGCCGCAATAAGCCGGCCGCCGAAGCCCTCGCGGACCATGCCGGGTTGAGGTAGGCTGCCGCGATGACCCGCACCTTGAAGACGCACCCTGTCTCCCGCCGCGCGCGCGCCCGGCAGGCCGCGCTGCTGCTGGCGCTTCTGGTCGCCGGGACGGCACTGGGCGGCTGTTCCAAATGCGGCTTCATCTGGGGCGAGGGCAACCGTCCGGCCTCGTGCCGGACCGCGCCTGAACCGGCGTCATCCACAGGCTGGTCTCTAGGGTTTTAAATCCTAGGAAATAAGTCTTGACAGCGTGACGCTGCCGGGCTATGGTCTGCCTACGCTCCACAATTGCATCTGAACGAAACCGCGCCGGCGGCGTTGACCTTACGTCAGCCGTGGAACGGCGTTCTCGCGCCGTGGGCCACGCATGGAAATCATGAGGATGTAATGGCGCAGGTGAATCGAGAGGGACAGATCGTCGAAACGGCGAAGGAAGCGCGGCAGGGAGAGCGCGGACCGAGCGTGCTGATGGTGCTGCTGGCCAGCACCGGCGCCATCGGCGTGATCTTCGCGCTGCTCTGGTATTTCTTCATGCGCTGACGGCACCGCGCGCCGCGACGAACGAATATCCAAACGCACCGGATCGCTCCGGTGCGTTTTGCTTTGGGGGAGAGCACGATGGGACAGCGCGACGAGCCGCCGGCATACGCGGCGGAGCCGGTCGTGGAGGCGCGCCCGCTCGGGGCCGCGGGCCGCGCCGGCATCCTCGATCTGTTCGCCGACATTGCCGCAGCGCAGATCGCCGACATGCGGCAGAGCCTGACGGCAGAGGATCGCGCGCCTGCCGACCGCGAGCGCGATGCGCGCACGCTCGCTGCGCTCGCCAAGGTGCTCCGCGAACTGTCCGCCTGCAGCGCGAACGACAACACCGGACCGAACGATGACGACCAGCCGCGCAGCCTCGATTCCTACCGGCTCGAACTTATGCGAACGATGGACGAACTTGTCGCAAGACGAAAAGATCGAGACGGTTCTGAAGCAGAATGACGATGCCGTCGATGACGCGCTCGGCGACTGGGCGATGCTGGCACACGATCATCAGAAGCCGCCGGCGCTGGCGCCAGGCGGCGGACCGTGGACCACATGGCTGGTGCTCGGCGGACGCGGCGCGGGCAAGACGCGCCTCGGCGCCGAATGGGTGCGCGCCCTGGCGCGCGACGAATTGGGAAGGCGCGGCGGCGGCACCATCGCGCTGATCGGCGAAACCGACCATGACGTGCGCGAGGTGATGGTCGAGGGCGTCTCCAGCCTGCTGGCCGTGCATCCGCGCCGCGACCGGCCGGTGTGGACGCCGTCGCGGCGGCGGCTGGAATTTCGCAACGGCGTCGTCGCGCAGACCTTCTCGGCGGAAGACCCGGACAGCCTGCGCGGCCCGCAATTTTTCGCCGCATGGTGCGACGAACTCGCCAAGTGGCGCTATGCGGACGCCTGTTTCGACATGCTGCAATTCGCGTTGCGGCTCGGCGACTGGCCGCGGCAACTGGTCACCACCACGCCGCGGCCGATCCCGCTCATCCGGCGGCTGTTCGCGGACCCGGCGACGGCGGTGACGCGCGCGGCGACACAGGTCAACGCGCATCATCTCGCGCCGACATTCCTCAACAGCGTGGTCGCGCGCTACGCCGGCACGCGGCTCGGACGGCAGGAGCTCGATGGCGAGATCATCGAGGACCGGCCGGATGCGCTGTGGTCGCGCGGATCGATCGAGGCGGGCCGTGTGAGCGCCGCGCTGCCGCTGACACGGATCGTGGTGGCGGTCGATCCGCCGGCCTCGGCGCGTCAGGGCGCGGATGCCTGCGGCATCGTCGCCGCCGGTGTCGCCGAAAGCGGACACGCCTATGTGCTCGCCGACGAGAGCGGCGGCGGCTTGTCGCCGGCGGCATGGGCGAGCCGCGCCGTGGCGCTGTGGCATCGCCTGTCCGCCGACGCCATCGTCGCCGAGGTCAACCAGGGTGGCGACATGGTGCGCGCGGTGATCGGCGAATGCGATCCGGCGGCGCCGGTGATCGCGGTGCGCGCGATGCGCGGCAAGCATGTGCGGGCCGAGCCGGTCGCCGCGTTGTACGAGCAGGGGCGGGTGCATCACGTCGGCGCGTTCGCCGCGCTGGAGGATGAACTCTGCGACTTCGGCCTCGACGGATTGTCGAACGGCCGCTCGCCCGACCGGCTCGACGCGCTGGTGTGGGCGCTCACCGTGCTGTGCCTCGGGCCGAAGGGGCGGCCGCAGGTGCGGGGATTGTAAGGCGCGAGAAACACGAGGAACCATGTTCGATTTCATCAAACACATGTTGACGGCTCCCGAAGCGAAAGCCTCGCGCACCGCGCGGCTGATCGCGCTGGAAAGCGGCGGGCGCGCGCGATGGACGCCGCGCGACTATGCGGCGCTGGCACGGGAAGGTTATGCGAAGAACGCGGTGGTGCATCGCGCGGTGCGGCTCGTTGCCGAGGGCGTCGGCTCCGTATCGTTCCTGCTGCATGAGGATGCGCGCGAGCACGACACGCATCCGCTGCTCGACCTGATCGCGCGGCCCAATCCGCGCCAGGACGGCGCGAGCCTGCTCGAAGCCGTGACCACGCATCTGCTGCTCGCCGGCAACGCCTATCTCGAAGCGGTGGCGCTGGAGAGCGACACCGTGCGCGAACTTTATGCGCTGCGGCCGGACCGCATGCGCGTTGTGCCCGGCGCCGACGGCTGGCCGGAAGCGTTCGACTACACGGTCGGCGGGCGCAGCATGCGGTTCGATCAGAGCGCGCGCCCGGTGCCGCCGATCCTGCATCTGACGTTCCTCAATCCGCTCGACGATCATTACGGCCTGCCGCCGCTCGACGCCGCGGCGGTGGCGGTCGATACGCACAATGCGGCGGCGGCCTGGAACAAGGCGCTGCTGGACAATGCGGCGCGGCCGTCCGGCGCTTTGATCTACGCGGGGCCGGACGGCGCGGTGCTCTCCGACGGGCAGTTCGAACGGCTCAAGCGCGAACTGTCCGACCAGTATCAGGGCGCGGGCAACGCGGGGCGTCCGCTGCTGCTGGAAGGCGGGCTCGACTGGAAGGCGATGTCGATGACGCCGAAGGACATGGACTTCATGGACGCGAAGAACGCGGCGGCGCGCGAGATCGCGCTGGCGTTCGGCGTGCCGCCGATGCTGCTCGGCATTCCCGGCGACAACACCTATGCGAATTATCAGGAAGCGAACCGCACGCTGTGGCGCGCGACGATCCTGCCGCTGGCGACGCGGATCGCCGGCGCGCTGACGCAATGGCTCGCGCCGGCGTTCGCGAACGGCGCGGCGCTGCGGCTCGCCATCGATACCGACCGGATCGATGCGCTGTCGGCTGACCGCACCGCGCTGTGGCAGCGCGTCACCGATGCGCCGTTCCTCACCATCAACGAGAAGCGCGCGGCGACGGGCTATGGGGCCATCGCCGGCGGGGATGTTGTGGGGTGAATGGCCGCAAATTCCGCGAGGAGCCTCATCCCGAGAAACGCGAAGCGCGTCTCGCAGGGTGAGGCGGGAGAGTGTCTCTGTGCAGCCATCCTTCGAGGCGCGGTGCTGACGGATCGCTCCCAGGATGAGGCTGAGTGTGTTGCGGAGTGCAATGTCATGTCCGATCTGATCGACATCTTCATCACCCGCGGCGACCTCGCGCATCTCGCGCTGTTCCTGTGGGCGTCGACGACCACGGCACTGGCCTGGTTCGCGTTCCGCGAGATGACGCAGGCCGCGCGCCGCTTCGACGATTTCGTGCGCGAGCTTGCGCGCTTCAATGAATTGCATCGCCAGGGCGTGATCCGGAAAAGGGGGAACCGGTTTTCCGAAAAGATCACGTCCAGAATCTAGGAGAAATCGAGAATGGATACGCTGCATACCGTGCTGCGCACGATCAACGAGACCAAGAGCGCGGACAAGCCCATGCGCGCCGATCATCTGATCGTGTTCCGCGAATTTCTGCGCCACCTCGACCGCGCGCACAAGCGCGCCACGGCGAAGCCGACCGGCACGGGCACCAAGAGCACGAAGCCGAAGCGCGACCGAAAGTCCTGATCGTTCGATAACGCGCTGATCATCCCACAATCCGGTCGTTTCAGCCTCGTCCCGAAAGGGGGCGGGGAAGGATTTGCCATGCTTGCACCGCTCGAACCGACGCTCGCGAGCGTCTTCCGTCCGCGCGCCACCATTGATGCCGACGGCACGGTGGAAGGTTATGCCTCGCTGTTCGGCGAGCTCGACCAGGCGCGCGACATGGTGATGCCCGGCGCGTTCGCCGCGACATTGCGTACGCGCGGGGTGCGCCGCATCCCGATGCTGTTCCAGCACGATCCGGCCGAGCCGGTCGGCGTCTGGCTCGAACTGCGCGAGGACAGCCGCGGGCTTTACGCGCGGGGACGATTGATCCCCGACGTGCAGCGCGGCCGCGAGCTGCTCGCGCTGGTGCGCCAGGGCGGCATCGACGGCCTGTCGATCGGCTTTCGCACGGTGAAGGGGCGGATCGATCCGAGGACCCGCATCCGCAAGCTCGACATCGTCGATCTGTGGGAAATCTCCATCGTCACGTTCCCGCTGCTCACCGGCGCGCGCGTGCATGCCGTGAAGGCGATGCCGCAAATCGGGCCTCGCCGGAGGTCCCGGCGCCGCACTCTTTAGCGGTCAGCCGCTTTCCAACTTCAAACAGAGAGAGAAGGACATCTGAATGACCATCGACAGCGAACTCGAAACCAAGTCCGGCATTCCCGGCGATAGCCTCGTCACCCACGGCGACATGATGCGCGCGTTCGAAGCGTTCAAGGACGCGAACGACGAGCGCATCGCCGAGATCGACAAGCGCGGCGGCGATCCGCTGCTGGAGGAGAAGGTGGCTCGCATCGATCGCGCCATCGACACGCTGATGCTGAAGGCGGCGCGGCCGGCGCTGGCCGCCGCCGATGCGCGCGGCTCGACCACGCAGGCGGCGCGCGAGCATAAATCGGCGTTCGACGCCTATGTACGCGGCGGCGACAGCGCCGGCCTGCGCGCGCTGGAGGTGAAGGCGATGTCGGCCGGCACGCCGGCGGACGGCGGCTATCTGGTGCCCGCCGAGGTGGAGAGCGAGATCGGCAAGCGGCTCGCCGCGATCTCGCCGATCCGCGCCATCGCCTCGGTGCGCGAGATCTCCGGCAATGTGTACACGAAGCCGTTCATGACCGCGGGTCCGGCGACCGGCTGGGTCGGCGAAACCGCGTCGCGGCCGCAGACCAACTCGCCGACGCTCGACGAACTGGAATTCCCGGCGATGGAGCTTTACGCCATGCCGGCCGCGACCGGCACGCTGCTCGAGGACGTGGCGGTGAACATCGACGAATGGATCGCCGCCGAGGTCGAGCAGGTGTTCGCCGCGCAGGAGGGCACGGCGTTCGTCACCGGCGACGGCACCAACAAGCCGAAGGGCTTTCTCAGCTACGACACGGTCGCCAATGCGTCGTGGACCTGGGGCAAGATCGGCACCGTGGCGAGCGGCAGCGACGGCGCGTTCCCGTCGAGCAACCCGTCCGACAAGCTGGTCGATCTGATCTACGCGGTGAACGCGGGCTATCGCCAGAATGGCAGCTTCGTGATGAACCGCAAGACGCAGTCCGCGATCCGCAAGTTCAAGGACACGGCGGGCGGCTATCTGTGGCAGCCGCCGGCGCAGGCGTCCGGCCGCGCGACGCTGATGACCTTCCCGGTGGTCGAGGCCGAGGACATGCCGGACATCGCGTCCGACTCGCTGTCGATCGCGTTCGGCGATTTCCGCCGCGGCTATCTGGTGGTGGATCGCCAGGGCGTGCGCGTGCTGCGCGATCCTTACTCCGCCAAGCCCTATGTGCTGTTCTATACGACCAAGCGCGTCGGCGGCGGCGTGCAGGACTTCGATGCGATCAAGCTGATGAAGTTCTCGGCGAGCTGACACCAACAAAAAGAAGCCCTCTCCGCGAGGAGAGGGCTTCGTCTTGCAAAAATATCGCGGCGATCAGCGCGCGAGCGGTGCCGGATCGACCCGCAGCGCGGTGACGTTGCTCGGCGCGGTGGCCGGTGCGGTGGCGAGCGTCGCCACGGTGGCGCCGGGCGCGTCGACCGGCTTGTCGAGCTTGCGCGACACGCCCTCGAACTGCGCATCCTGCTCGATCATCAGCGAGCGCGAGAAGATTTCGCCGTCGACCTTGGCGGTCTTCTGCAGCTTCACGGTGGTCGAATGGATGTTGCCGTTAAACGTGCCCTGAATGACGGTGTCCTGCGCGATCACCTTGCCTTCGACGCGGGCGCCTTCGCAGACGATGAGCTGCGCCGCCTGGATGTCGCCGACGACGCGGCCGTGGATCTGCACGCTGCCGGTCGAAACGATGTTGCCCGTGATCTGCATGCCGCGGCCGAGCACGGAGGGCTGCTCGGCGACGCGGTCGACGCTGCGCGCCGGGGCCGGTTCCGCGGCAGCCGGAGTGGCGGCGGGTTTGGAGTCGGACTTGAAGAAGCTGCTCACGGGGTCGTCTCCTGTGCTCGGGGTCACAGGGACACTAGCGCGCGGAAAAACGGCCGCCAGCATTATGCGGATTTACCAATAACGCGCGCCAGAATTAACTAAAATGCGAAGCGGCGCGGCGCGGCGGCTTGCCCGAAGCATCGGCAGACGGTTTAACCGAACCCTCCCATCGCGACAGACTTGGCGACACAGAACTTGGCGACACAGAACCTGGCGACCGAGAGCCTGGCGATAGAGAACGCGGTGACACAAACATGACCAGCGAACAGGATCTGAAAGCGTCGATCGACCGCTTTCTCCGCAATGTGAGCTTCACCGCCCAGCGCGAGATCGAGAAGGTGGTGCGCGCGGCGCTCGCCAACGGCACGCTGAAGCCGGGCGAGACCCTGTCGGCGTCCATCACCCTGTCGAGCCCGAAAGTCGGCCTCGACGTCACGATCCATCAAAAGCTGGATGTGTAACGGCGCGGACGCCGCTACTGCATGATCCCGTGCCAGAGCGCGAGCGCGGAAAGCGCCAGGCCGGCGATGAACGCGCCGACGACATAGCTCAGGCGCAGGCAGACATTTTCAAGATGCGGGTGGGCGGGATCGACGTGGTGCGCCATGACGGTTGGGCTTCCAGATGAGCGTGACAATACGCCGATGATAGGAGAGCCGGGGCCACACTCCAAGGGCGATCAGCGCCGGAAGCTGTGCGCTATTGCGCCGCAACAGGATTATGAGGCGAGCTAGGGCGCGAGGGGACTTCCCATGCGCGCCGCCTGATCGACGATCCACGACCGATACGATGACAGCGGCGTCAGCCCGGTGAGGCCCCCGCAGCCGGCGGAATTGCCCGGCCCGGTGGTCCAGCTCACCACGCCGACGACGCGGTCGCCGGCGAAAGCGGGGCCGCCGCTGTCGCCGGTACAGGCGCCGAGGCCGGCGCGTTCGTTGCGCGTGGCGGGATCGTAAAGCCGAATCTGCAGCGATCCCGGCTGGCCGGTGACGACCAGCGAGGCCGCGCGCGCATGGCCGAGGCCGGCGGCGGTGCCGTCCACGGTGACGCCGAAGCCGGCGACCGTCATCCGGTGACCCGGCGCGACGGCCAGTCCGGCGGACGCGAGCGCGGCCGGCGTGATGTCGGGCGGCAGCGGCGCGGCGAGCTTGATCAAGGCGACATCGGCGGTCGCGCGATGCGTCGCATAGGCCTGCGTGCTGAAGCGCGGGTGGACGGCGGCCGCGCGGATCGCGAGCGGCGCCTGCGTGCGCGAGAATCGCACGACGTTGTTCCGCTGCACGCAATGCGCGGCGGTGAGAATGAGATCGCTGGCGATCGCGGTGCCGGTGCACAGGCTCGACCCGCTTCCGGTGATCATGACGATGGCGCGGCCGGGAATGCCGGTGGCGTCCGGCGCGCCGCCGGTCATCGCGCCGGCGGGCGCCGTCGGCAGCAACAGAACCATCGAGAGAAGAGCGCGGAGCAGGCGGAGGCGTGTCATCGCGCCGATCAGCCTTGCGCCCGCAGGAAAGTCAATCGTGTTGAGGACATCATGCCGTCACACCTGATCGCCGCGCCGGCGATCGAGCCGATCACGCTCGCCGAAGCCAAGCTGTTCCTGCGCATCGAGCACGACGACGAGGACACGGCGATCGCCGCGCTCATCGCCGCCGCGCGCCAGCATGTGGAGATGGCGACGCGCCGCGCGCTGATCACGCAGGACTGGCGGCTCACGCGCGATGCCTGGCCACCGGGCGGCGTGATTCATGTTTTGCCGGCGCCATTGCAGACGCTGATCGGCGTCGAGGTCGCCGACGAGGCAGGGACGATGCACGCGCTCGACCCGCAGAATTTCGTGGTCGACAGCGTCGGCTCGCGGATCGCGTTCGCACCATGGACGCCGATGCGGCCCGGCATTGCCGTCGGCGGCATCGTCATCGAGGTGCGTGTCGGCGAGGGCGATACGGCGGATGCCGTGCCGTCACCGCTGCGGCAGGCCATGCTGATGCTGGTCGCGCACTGGTACGAACAGCGCGGCGTCATGGCGCCGGCGGCGCAGGAAATCCCGCAGGGCGTGGCGGCGTTGCTCGCGCCGTTCCGCCGGGTGTCGCTGTGATGAATCCGGGAGCGCTCGACCGCCGGCTCGTGATCGAAGCGCCGGTGGAGACCGCGGACGATGCCGGCGGCGTGGTGCGCACTTATGCCGATGCGGCGACGGTGTGGGCCTCGGTGCAGCCGGAAACCATGCGTGCCGTGGCGGAGGCCGATGCCGCAGGGGCTGCTCTGGTTTACCGGATCGTGATGCGCGCCTCTTTGTGCGCGAAACCATTGCCGCAACGGCGACGAATAGAATTGTGAGCGCATTGGCGGTGTTTGTATAAGATATTACGGTATTTAATTTTCTTATGCTAAAATAGGCGATCTTGACGGTATCGAGGTCGAAATGTTGCCTCTAGAATGGAAGTATCCGCAAGCTGTTTTGGCTGAACGCCAGCGTGTCGCAGCCCAAAGCGATATGCGCGGAAAAATTCTTTTCGATCTTGCTGGTCGTCCACCTTATGCGTGGGGTCTTCTGACTGCAGCGGAGGCGGCGAAATTTTTTGGGATCAAGAGATTTACAGCAATCGAATTTGGCGTGGCCGATGGCGGTGGCCTTCTCGAGTTATCGAGATTGGCTGAAGTTGTCAGTCAAGAGGTGCAGGTCGCGATCGATGTCGTGGGCTTTGATAATGGTAGCGGTCTTCCTGCGCCGCTTGACTATCGGGATCATCCGGAAATTTGGTCGTCTGGCGATTTTGCGATGGCAAATAGGGAGAGTTTATATGCCCAGTTGCCCTCTGGTTCTCGGCTGATACTCGGAGACGTGAAAGATACGGTTAGAAGTTTTTTGGTTACGCTTTCGCGTGATGCCCCAATTGGGTTCTGTTCGTTCGATGTTGACCTTTATTCGTCAACGATGTCCGCGTTGAAGATTTACGGTGCGTCGGCGGAGTTTTATCTTCCTGTTGGTGTGGCCTATTTCGATGATACCATCGGTGGCGCGGGCGGGATCGGCAGCCTGTGTCGAAATATTCGTTCTGGTCAATTATTGGCGATTGAAGAATTCAACGCTGCGACGAATGACCGTGTCATCGACAGTATCCGAACGCTACGTTATCGGAGACCGTTGTCTCAAGAACAGTGGCTCGACCAGGTTTATGGCGTTCACGTTCTTGATCATCCGCTACGCAATTATGAAAAGCGCAAAGTGCCGGCGACGATGCAGCAGCATGCAGTCTTAGCCGATTTGCGCTGGCGTCTGTGAGGCTAAATTCCGTCACGCGGTAATTGGTGGCGTCCGGAGGATGCGCCCCTGCAACATGGTATCGTCATCTGGAGACGGCAGATACTTCGACGAATGCGCGATCGCAAACCAGGTCTGTCGTGGATGAAACCAAGGGATCGCGCGGCCAATTAACCCGCACTGAGCGACAAAATTCATGATGGTAGTGTTTTTATAAGCGACGCACCCGGGATATATCCATCCGGAGCCCTCGAATTCGGCGATTGTGCCGAGTGGGTCGGAATAAATAAAGGTCGCTAGAATTATCCCGTCAGCTTTTAGGCAATGTCGAAAATCTGATAGTGCCGTTTTAATAATATCGCTCCCGGCGTGCGAAAAGATAGATTGGGCTACAATGAAGTCGAATGTTGTGCCGAAATGGCTTGCTCTGAAATCCGTATCGTAGCGGAAGCTGGGTTTTTTAATTTTGATAATGTCGCGGCCAATCTCATTTTCGATGCCGTCTTCAATCGCCCATTTGTTGGGATCGAGTCCAAAATAGTGCCCGGGCTGTAGATAAGGAATAAATAGGCGGCCGGCGCGAAGGGAGCCGCAACCAAAGTCGAGCAGATAGTGGTTTTCACGCAAGCCAAGAGTTGTCAGAAGGCGGAATTGCGTTGCGCCCATGAAGTCATATTGATGCTCGGGCCCGACGAAAGCGCGATAATTCTCTAAGCCCAGAGCAACGGCAGCAGCCCGATCCGGCAAGGGTTGGTGCGCTGTGAGCTTGCTCTCATGATTTTTCATTACGACCCAGTCGAAAGTGTTACAAATGTCCGCATCATCTTTCGATGCCGCGCTCGCGTGCGTTCTCGCGCATGAAGGCGGCTACGGCAATCATCCGGCCGATCCGGGCGGCCCGACCAAATATGGGATCACGATAGCGGATTACCGCAGATACGTGAAGCCGGGCGCGACGGCGGCCGACGTCAGGGCGATGCCGCTCGATGACGCCAAGGCGATCTATCGCGCCCGCTACTGGGATGCGCTTGCGTGCGACGGCCTGCCGGCGGGTGTCGATTACGCCGTGTTCGACTACGGCGTGAATTCCGGCGTCGGCCGCGCGGCGAAGGTGCTGCGGCGCAAGCTGATGTTGCCCGACAGCGCAACCGATACGGATGTGGCGCGCGCGGCGCGTCAGGCCGATGCGCCCAGGCTGATCGCGTCAATCTGCGACGAGCGGCTGGCGTTTCTCACATCGCTCAAAACCTGGCCGGTGTTCGGCGCGGGATGGTCGCGCCGCGTGACCGAGGTGCGTGCCGACGCGCTGGCAATGGCTGTGCAACAGTCGCGCGAGGCGGCGGCGCCTAACGCGGCTCGTGCGGCAGCGGGCGCCGTGTTGGCGGGGGCCGGCACGGCCGTCGTCGTCGCGCATCAGGCAGGGCCGGAGGCGCCGGATGGCCGCATCGTTGTCATCATCATCGCGGCTGCCGTGATCGGTCTTGCCGGCTGGCTGGCATGGCGGCGCTGGCGTGCCGCGCGGGAGGTTTAATATGACGAGTGAAGCCATGGACTGGGCAGCGGTTGCGGCAAAGGTCATCGCGCTAGGCGCGCCGGTGCTCGGCACGGCGCTGGGCGGCCCGCTCGGCGGTGCGGCAGGTGCTGTGCTCGCCAGCGCGCTCGGTGTTGCGCCCGCACCGGCGGTGGTCGGCGCATCGCTCTCTGAAACGGCGGCATCGGATGAAGCAGCAGCGCGTGCCGCGGTGCAGGTCGCGGAAGCGGAATGGGCGAAGGCGTTGGCGCAGATCGGCGCGGCGCAGGTCAATGCCGTCGGCGAGACCATGCGTGCGGAAGCCGCGAGCGGCGATCCGTTGCAGCGCTGGTGGCGGCCGCTCTACGCGCTCGAACTCACGCTGTTTGAATGTCCGGCCTTCGCGCTCGCGCTCGGCCATGCACTGTGGGACGGCACGGCCGACCGCATCAACGGCTTCGCCACGCTGTCCGGCTTGCTGATGACCTATATGGCCGCGCGCTTCGGCGTCCTCGGCGTTTATGTCACCGGCCGCTCGCGCGAGAAATGCGCGGCAAAGGGGCAATCGCCCGGCGGCGTCATCGGCGACATCGTCAAGGCGGTGACGAAGAAGAAATAGCGACTGCCTCAGCAGGCGCTTGCATACCGCTCTCCACCGCGCATGATGGCGCGGATTCCACGGAGAGTGATGTTCAGATGGACGTGCGCGACGCCGTAGCCTCCCGCTACTCCTGCCGGTCCTTCCTTCCCAAACCTGTTCCCGAACAGATCGTTCGCGAGATCGTCGAGCGCGCGGCGCGTGCGCCGTCGGCCGGCAATCTCCAGCCATGGCGAGTCTATGCGCTCGCCGGCGAAAAGCTCGCGGCGCTCACCGCCAATCTCGCCGCGCGTGCGAACGAATTGCCGAAAGGCGAGGGCGGCGACTATCGCATCTATCCCGATCCGATGGTCGAGCCCTATCGCGGCCGTTCGTTCAAGGTCGGCGAGATGCTGTACGAATCGATCGGCGTCGCGCGCGCCGACAAGCCGGGGCGCTACCGGCAATATGCCCGCAACTATCAGTTCTTCGGCGCGCCGGTCGGGCTCTTCGTCGGCACGGAAAAGTCGTTCGGCCTCGCGCAATGGGCCGACATCGGCGGCTATCTGCAGACGGTGATGCTGCTCGCTCGCGATTACGGGCTGCACACCTGCCCGCAGCAGGCCTGGGTGGCGTTTCACAAGACCGTCCGCGCGCATCTTGGCCTGCCTGACGGCTGGATGGTCTATTCCGGGCTGGCGCTTGGATACGAAGACCCGGAGGCGCCGATCAACCGCTGGCGCGCGCCCCGCGAACCGCTGGAATCCTTCGCGGTTTTCGATGGTTTTGCCGGCTGACCCAATCCCGCCGCAATCCTCGTCCTCATCCATGGGCAGGGCTGTCGCTAACGTCTTGAACCGGCTGACTTTACCTCCGGATACTGGCACAGTGGCGCCGGTGGAGTCGGGGTTGGCGCCCCGCGCTGCCGACGGGGTCGGTCGAGTTGCGAGCCATGGAGCATACTGCGATGCGTCTCCTCGTGATCGAGGACGATCCGGATTTGAACCGCCAACTGGCGACGGCCTTGACCGACGCCGGCTATGTCGTCGACCGCGCCTTCGACGGCGAGGAGGGGCATTACCTCGGCGAGAGCGAGCCTTACGACGCGGTGATCCTCGATATCGGTTTGCCGAAGATGGACGGCATCTCGGTGCTGGAGGCGTGGCGGCGTGCCGGCCGCGCCATGCCTGTGCTCATGCTCACCGCGCGCGATCGCTGGAGCGACAAGGTGCAAGGCTTCGATGCCGGCGCCGACGATTATGTCGCCAAGCCGTTTCATCTCGAGGAAGTGCTGGCGCGTGTGCGCGCGCTGCTGCGCCGCTCGGCCGGCCATGCCAAGAGCGAATTCAACTGCGGGCCGGTGCGGCTCGACACGCGCACGGGGCGCGTCTCGGTCGACGGTAATCCGGTCAAGCTGACGTCGCACGAATACCGGCTCCTGTCCTATCTGATGCATCACACCGGGCGCGTGGTGTCGCGCACAGAACTGGTCGAGCATCTCTACGATCAGGACTTCGACCGCGACAGCAACACTATCGAGGTGTTCGTCGGCCGCATCCGCAAGAAACTCGGCGTCGATGTGATCCAGACCGTGCGCGGTCTCGGCTACCTGCTCACGCCGCCCGATGCCCGCCAGTCCTGAGGCGGAGCGCCCGCGCGCCGTCACCGCGACTGTGCCGGCCAGCGGCAGCCGCTGGTCGCTGCGCAACAATTCGCTGGCGCTGCGTCTGTTCCTTTCGGCCACCGCGTGGGCGGTGGTGATCCTCGTCATCACCGGCATCGTGCTGTCGTCGCTCTATCGCGAAGGCGTGGAGCGCGCGTTCGACCGGCGGCTCGGCGTTTATCTGCGCACGCTGGTGGCCGATGTCGCCGCGCCGGAAGAGAGCGGCGGCTTCGAGAAGATGTCGCAGACGCTGGGTGAGCCGCTGTTCGATCTGCCGCTGTCGGGCTGGTACTGGCAGGTGAAGCGGGTCGATCCGGGCAGGACCGAGACGCGCGCCTCGCGCTCGCTGTGGGATGGCGGCTTGCCCGGCTTGCAGGATGCCGGCGTGCAGCCGGGCAGCACCGGCTCGCGCGAAGGCTACGTGCAGGGGCCGGAAGACCAGCGCCTGCGCGTGGTCGAGCGCGCGGTCGATCTCGGCGAAGAGGGGCATTATGTCGTTTCGGTCGCCGGCGATGCGGCGGAGATCATCGACGAGGTGCGCGCGTTCGACCGCGCGCTGACGGCGACCTTCGTCATTCTTGCCGCCGTGCTGCTGCTCACCACCATGTTTCAGGTGCGGTTCGGCCTCGCGCCGCTCAAGCGCATTTCCGCAGGACTGGCGGCGATCCGCTCCGGCACCGCGGAACGGCTCGAAGGCGATTTCCCGGTGGAGATCGCGCCGCTGGCGCGCGAGACCAACGCGCTGATCGACGCCAACAAGGAGATCGTCGAGCGCGCGCGCACCCATGTCGGCAATCTCGCGCATGCGCTCAAGACGCCGCTGTCGGTGATCGTCAACGAGGCGCAGGCGCGTCCCGGCGATCCGCTCGCCGACAAGGTGAAGGAGCAGGCCGACATCATGCGCGATCAGGTCGCGCGTCATCTCGAACGCGCGCGGATCGCCGCGCGTGCGACCATGGTCGGCTCGGTGACGGACGTGACGCCGGTGATCGTGGCGCTGGCGCGGACCATGGAGAAGATCCACCGCGACCGCGGCATCGCCATCGATGTGCACGCGGACGACAACGCGCGTTTTCGCGGCGAGCGCCCCGACCTCGAGGAGATGGTCGGCAATCTCGTCGACAACGCCTGCAAATGGGCGACCTCGCGCGTCGCCATCGAGGTCGGCGTCGAGCGGCCCGATCAGGCGTCGGGACGCGAGACCGTGCGCATCGTCGTCGATGACGACGGGCGGGGCCTCTCGCCGTCGGAGCGCGAGCAGGTGGCGCAGCGCGGCCGCCGCCTCGACGAGACCAAGCCGGGGTCCGGCCTCGGTCTGTCGATCGTGGTCGAACTGGCGGCGCTTTACGGCGGCGGGCTCACGCTCGGCACCGCGCCGATCGGCGGCTTGCGCGCGCAACTGACGCTGCCGAGCGCCGGGTAAGGTAAGAAAACCGACAGAGTTTTGCCCCATTCCTTGGGGATGGCTAAGGTTCGTCGGCCGGTTCCAGAGCCGGCCTTGTTCACGAGGGGGAGATTCATGTCCGTTATGAAATTTGCCGCCGTTGCGGCGGTCGGCCTGGCGCTGGCCGGCTGCGCCGGAAGCCCGGACGGCAGCACCGGACCGAAGGAAAACACCGGCACGCTGCTCGGCGCCGGGACCGGCGCGCTCGCGGGTGCAGCGATCGGCGCGGGCGGTGGCACCGGCAGCGCGCTTGCCGGCGCGGCGGTCGGTGGTCTCCTCGGCGGCCTGATTGGCAACCGCATCGGTGCGGCGCTCGACGACGAGGACAAGCGGCGCGCTTATGCCGCGCAGATGGACGCGCTCGAGCGGGGACCGTCCGGGGCGCCGGTGGCGTGGAAGAATCCGGATTCCGGCCGTTACGGCTCGATCGTTCCGGGGCCGGCCTACCAGAACGCCGGCCGCAATTGCCGGTCCTTCACCCACACGATCTATATCGACGGCCGCCCGGAGACCTCCCGCGGCACAGCCTGCCGCAATGGCGACGGCACCTGGACGCCGATCGCCTGACGCGGAACTCACACGCTAAATACCTTCTTAATGCGCCCATGATACCACCCTGAGGTTAGCCCTCGGGGTGGGCTCATGGGGCAGCACATGGCGGCCGGCGGCACCACCGTCGAACACCTGCAGAAATTCCTGCGCGATCTGACGCCCGCCGAACGGGCGAAGCTGATCGGTTGTCTGGAGCGCGGGCTGCTGGAGGGCGGCGGCGTTCCCGGCGGCGCACTGGTGTTGCGGGAACTGCGGCGCATCTTCGCCGAAGATGAGCGCCCGGCGCGGATGGGCAATCCCAGCCGGCTGTTCTTCGCCTCGCTCGAGCCGTTTCTCGTCGACGATCAGCCGACCCAGGCGCATCCGGGCCGCATCGCGCGCACGGCGCTGGCGCCGATCTGGCGCTGGCTCAGTCAAGACCTGATGCCCGCCGAAACCAAAGCCTATGAAGACGCGGCCAATGCCGCGCTGCTTGCCGGCGACCAGACCGGCGCGGCCAAATACGCGCGCGACTTTCAGGCGCAATTCGCAACGCGGCTGCGTGCCGCGATGGCGACGCTCCCCGACGACGAGCGCCTGCGCTGGCGGTTCTTCGCCAAGATCAGCACGCCCCGTGCGGTCGAGGACGTCGAGGTGCTGGTGCAGATCTACGGCGCGCAGGATCGCCTCGATGCGCTGGCGGCGCAGCTTCCCGGCCATATCGAGCAATTGTCCGATTCCACGCTGCATTCCGTGCGGGCCGCCGTCGATAACGCGGTGAAGGGCCAGCCCGGCCTGTTTCCGTTCGCGCTGGTGCTGGTCATGTCGCGGCTGTCGGCGCCGTGGCAGATCGTGCGGCTCGCGGTCGATGCGGCGCGCAGCGATGCCGCCGCGCGGGTCGCGGAAACGCCTTATGCCGTCGCCGTCAACATCACGCTCTGCGAGATGGAACGGCTGACGCGCGAGCTGCGCACGCAATTGCGTGGCGGCCGCGCGGTGTCGGTGACGGCGCTGCTCAAGGCTGTGCACGATACCGCGCGCGGCTTGCGCACCGAACTCGCGCTGCCGGTGGAATCCCCCTGGGGCAAGCAATACGGCGCGGCGCGCACGCAGATCGCCGATCTGCTCAAGTCGGAACTGGAATCCGCGCCCGGCGTCGTGCGTCGCCTGCTGCGCGCAAAGCCCCGCGTCGAGAAGGGCAAGCCGAGCGACGCCATCGCTGCCACCCTCGATGCCGACGAGGTGGCGCATGTGGAAAGTCTGGTCGACGTGGTGATCGCCTGCCGGGCTTTTGCCGGCGAACTGGCGATCAACGAACTGTCGATGCGCACTTTCCTCGAAATGCGTCATTATCTCGACGCGACCGTGCGCGGCCTGCAGGAAGCCGTGCGGCATGTGGACGGCGAGGAGCGGGCCAAGCTGCGCGCACAGCTCGCTGTGGCGACACGGTTGTGCGACAAGGTGTTCGGTCAGGAGCCGGCGCCCGCTCGCGGCGCCCCGGAGCGCCGGGCGTCCTGAGGTTTCCCGGTCTTTCTCTTTCCCCCGCATTTGTGACCACAAGCCTTGTTGCGGGCGCAGGGCCGGCGTGTTTTACCCCTGCGCATGACGCTCTGGTTCGTTTTCGCGCTGATGACCGCCGCGGCGGTCTTCGCCCTGCTGTGGCCGCTCGGTCGCCGGCGCGCGCCGGCCGCCGGCGGACACGACGTGGCGGTCTATCGCGACCAGCTCGCGGAAATCGACCGTGACGCGGCGGCGGGCCTGATTTCCAAAACCGACGCGGAGACGGCCCGCATCGAAATTTCCCGCCGGCTGCTGCGCGCCGCCGACCGCGAGACAAGCGCGGCGCCGCTTTCCAGTTCGACGCTGCGCCGGCGCCTCGCGGCGATCGCCGCGCTGGTGCTGCTGCCCGCCGCCGCGGTGGGGCTTTATGCCACGCTCGGCTCGCCCGACGTGCCGGCCGCGCCGCTTGCCGGCCGGGCCAATGCGCCGTCGGCGTCGCAATCGGTGGCGTCACTGGTGTCGCAGGTCGAGGCGCATATCGAGCGCAATCCCGACGACGGCCGCGGCTGGGAAGTGCTGGCGCCGGTCTATCTGCGGCTTGGCCGCTACGACGACGCGGTGAAGGCGCGCGCCCGCGCGCTGGCGCTCAACGGCGAGACGGCGGCGCGACAGGCCGATCTCGGCGAGGCCAAGGTGGCGGCGGCCAACGGCATCGTCACCGCCGAGGCGCGGCAGGCGTTCGATCGGGCGGTGGCGCTCGATCCCCAACTGCTCAAGGCCAAATTCTATCTCGGCCTTGCCGCCGAACAGGACGGCAAGCGCGACGAAGCGGCCACCATTTGGCGCGGAATGCTCGCCGGGGCGCCGGCCGATGCGCCGTGGACGCAGAGCGTGCGCGAAGCGCTGGCGCGGATCGGCGCGGCCGAGGTTGCGCCAGAACAAAAATCCGCGACAGCGCCTGCCGTATCGTCCACACAGCCAGGGCCGAGCGCCGACGACATGGCGGCCGCTGCCACACTGACGCCGCAACAGCGTCAGGAGATGGTGTCCGGCATGGTGTCGCGGCTGGCGGATCGTCTGAAAACCGATGGCGCCGATGTCGACGGTTGGCTCCGGCTGATGCGCGCTTATGTGGTGCTGGGCGAGCGCGACAAGGCGGTCGCCGCGACGGCCGAGGCGAAGCGGGCGCTTGCGAGCGACGCGGACAAGCTGCGCCGCATCGACGAACTGGCGAAGGGACTGGGTATCGATGGCTAAGCGCGTGCAGGAAGCGTTATCATGACCCGCAAGCAACGCCGGCTGGTGATGATCGGTTGCGGACTTGCCGTGCTGGCGCTTGCCGTCGGGCTCGTGCTCAACGCCATGCGCGACTCCATCGTGTTCTTCAACTCGCCGAGTGATGTGGTCGAGAAGCATATTCAGACCGGCACGCGCATCCGCCTCGGCGGCATGGTCAAGGACGGCTCGCTGGTGCGCGGCGATAATCTGCAGATCCGCTTCGTCGTGACCGACGGCGCCAACGACATTCCGGTGAGCTATCAGGGCATCGTGCCGGACCTGTTCCGCGAGGGGCAGGGCGTCGTCGCCGAAGGCCGGATCGAGCCGGGGCATACGTTCAAGGCCGACAGCATTCTCGCCAAGCATGACGAGAACTACATGCCGCGCGAAGTCGCCGATGCGCTCAAGAAACAGGGCCGCTGGCAGGAGAACGAAGGCAAAGGCGAGAAAGTGGGCGGGAAGGCTGGCGGTGCGGCGAACGCGGAGCCGCGCAAATGATCCCCGAGGCAGGACATTACGCGCTGGTGCTGGCGCTGGCGCTCGCGCTGTTCCAGGCGGTCGTGCCGATGGTCGGCGCACGCTGGCGCGATGCGACCTTGATGCAGACGGCCCCGATAACGGCGCTGGCGCAATTCGCCTTCGTCGCGCTGTCGTTCGCGGCGCTGACCGCAAGCTACGTGACGTCCGATTTCTCGGTGGTGAATGTCTACGAGAATTCGCATTCGCTGATGCCGCTCATCTACAAGATGACGAGCGTGTGGGGTAACCACGAAGGCTCGATGCTGTTGTGGGTGTTGATCCTCGCGCTCTTTGGCGCGGCGGTCGCGATTTTCGGCCGCAATCTGCCGGACGTGCTGCGCGCCGACGTGCTCGCGGTGCAGTCATGGGTCGCGGTGGCGTTCTATCTTTTCATTCTGCTGACCTCGAATCCGTTCCTGCGCATCGCCGATCCGCCGTTCGAGGGGCGGGACCTCAACCCGATCCTGCAGGACTTCGGCCTCGCGGTGCATCCGCCGCTGCTTTATCTCGGCTATGTCGGCTTCTCGATCGCGTTCTCGTTCGCGGTCGCGGCGCTGATCGAAGGCCGGATCGATGCGGCCTGGGCGCGATGGGTGCGGCCGTGGACGCTCGCGGCGTGGATGGCGCTGACGCTCGGCATCGCCATGGGTTCCTACTGGGCCTATTACGAACTCGGCTGGGGCGGCTGGTGGTTCCGGGATCCGGTCGAGAATGCCTCGCTGATGCCCTGGCTCGCCGGCACGGCGCTGCTCCACTCCGCCGTGGTGATGGAAAAGCGCGACGCACTGAAAGTGTGGACCGTGCTGCTCGCGATCCTCGCGTTCTCGCTGTCGCTGATCGGCACCTTCCTGGTGCGCTCCGGCGTTCTGACATCGGTGCATACGTTCGCCAGCGATCCGAGCCGTGGCGTGTTCATCCTCGCCATTCTGACGCTGTTCATCGGCGGCAGCCTGACGCTGTTCGCGTGGCGTGCGCCGACGCTGCGGCAGGGCGGGATCTTCGCGCCGATCTCGCGCGAAGGCGCGCTGGTGTTCAACAATCTGTTCCTGACCACGGCCTGCGCGACAGTGTTCGTCGGCACGCTGTATCCACTGGCGCTCGAGGCTTTGACTGGCGAGAAAATCTCGGTCGGCCCGCCGTTCTTCAATCTCACCTTCGCGCCGCTGTTCATTCCGATCCTGATCGCAATGCCGATGGGGCCGCTGCTCGCGTGGAAGCGCGGCGATCTGTTCGCGGTGGCGCAGCGGCTGATGGCGGCGTGCGCCATCGCGGTGATCGGCGTCGCCGTTACGTTTGCGCTCGCGGGTGTGAAAGCGGTGCTGGCGCCGTTCGGCATCGGGCTCGCCATGTTCGCCATGGCCGGTGCGGTCACGGATATCGTCGAGCGCAGCGCGTTGCGCAGCGTCGGCCCGGCGATCGCCGCGCGGCGTGCGCTCGGGCTGCCGCGCTCTGCCTGGGGCACGGCGTTCGCGCATTTCGGCATTGGCATGACGCTGTTGGGCGTGGTGTGCGAGACCACCTGGAACAGCGAGCGGATCGTGTCGCTGCGCCCCGGTCAGTCGGTTTCCATCGCCGGCTACGATCTCACCTTCGACGGCATGGTGCCGAAGACCGGGCCGAACTATCGCGAGGTGGCGACGCGGTTTGTCGTGCGGCGCGGCGGGACGCAGGTGGCGGTGCTGGAGCCGTCGAAGCGCACCTTCGCCACGCGCAGCATGACGACGACCGAAGCCGCGCTGATGACCCATGGCGCGAGCCAGCTTTATGTGTCGCTGGGCGACAGCAATTCCGACGGGTCGATCGCGGTGCGCATCTACGACAAGCCGCTGGTGCTGCTGATCTGGCTCGGCGCGGTGGTGATGGTGTTCGGCGGCCTGTTGTCGCTGAGTGATCGCCGGCTGCGCGTCGGCGCGCCACGCCGACGCACCAAGGTTGCGCTGGAAGCGCAACCGGCGGAGTAGGATGTCCTCATCCTGAGGAGCGATCTGTAGGATCGCGTCTCGAAGGATGAGGGGGACATAAGGGCCTCGCCCTTCGAGACGGCCGCGATGCGGCCTCCTCAGGGTGAGGAGTGAGAGATGACCAGCGCCGTACGCATTTTATTTTTCATTCTTGCGCTGTGTGGTCCCGCCTTCGCCGTGCAGCCCGATGAAGTGCTGAAAGATCCGGCGCTCGAAGCGCGCGCACGGACATTGTCGCGCGATCTGCGTTGCATGGTGTGCCAGAACCAGTCGATCGACGATTCCGACGCGCCGCTGGCGCGCGATCTGCGCATCCTGGTGCGTGAGCGGCTGACCGCGGGCGACAGCGACAAGCAGGTGATCGACTTCCTCGTCGCGCGCTATGGCGACTTCGTGCTGCTCAAGCCGCCGTTGACCGCGCAGACGATGCTGTTGTGGTTCACGCCGCTGCTGGTGCTGCTCATTGCGGGTACCGGATTAGGGCTTTGGATGCGCCGCCGACCCAGGGACCTGCCCATCGCACCCCTGAGCGCCGCGGAACAGGCGCGAGTCGACGACTTAAACCGCTGATATTTCAATCGAAATGCTGGACCGCGCGGATTACCAATGTTTAATCCGCCGGTCAGGGTGCTGTAACACGGACATCTCCATCTTCTTCGGTAACGGTGCTGCATGCACCACCCGAATTTCGAAGTTGGAGATTTCCCGTCATGACCCAGAGCGTAAATCCCGCGCCGCGCAGCCGTTTGTCGGCGCGCCGCCTTATCCTCCTCGGAACCACCATTCTCGGTCTCGGCACAGCGGCCGTGGTCGTTCAGCCGGCCTTCATGCCGCAGGGCGAATCCGCGCTGGCGCAAAACCTCACCGCGCAGGCGCACAAGGTTCAGGCGCCGGTCGGCTTTGCCGATATCGTCGAGAAGGTGAAGCCGGCGGTAATGTCGGTTCGCGTCAAGGTGGACGAAGGTCCGCAGTCCTCCAGCTTCAGCTTCAATGGTGACGAGCGCCAGATCCCGCCGGGTCTGCGCGAATTCTTCCGCCGCTTCGGCACGCCCGATGGCGACATGCCCGGGCAGGGCGGCGGCCGTCCCGGCAAGCGTCATTTCGCCATGGGTCAGGGCTCGGGCTTCTTCATCTCCGCTGACGGCTACGCCGTGACCAACAACCACGTCGTCGACAAGGCCGAAAGCGTGCAGGTCACGACCGACGACGGCAAGATTCACAACGCGAAAGTCATTGGCACCGATCCGCGCACCGATCTCGCGCTGATCAAGGTTGAGGGCGGTGACTTCCCGTTCGTCAAGCTCGCTGACGGGGCGCCGCGTATCGGCGACTGGGTGATCGCGGTCGGCAACCCGTTCGGCCTCGGCGGCACGGTGACGGCCGGTATCGTCTCGGCCCGTGGCCGTGACATCGGCGCCAGCGCCTATGACGACTTCATCCAGATCGACGCGCCTGTGAACAAGGGCAACTCCGGTGGCCCGACCTTCGATACGGAAGGCAACGTGATCGGCGTCAACACGGCGATCTTCTCGCCGTCCGGTGGTTCGGTCGGTATCGCCTTCGCGATCCCGTCCGACACGGTGAAGTCCGTCGTCGCACAGCTCAAGGAGCATGGCACGGTGACGCGCGGATGGATCGGCGTGCAGATCCAGCCGGTGACGCCGGAGATCGCCGACAGCCTCGGCCTCAAGTCGGTCAACGGCGCGCTGGTCGCGGAACCGCAAGCAAATAGTCCGGCGGTGAAGGCCGGCATCAAGGCGGGTGACGTGATCACTTCGGTCGACGGCAATCCGGTGAAGGATGCGCGCGATCTCGCCAAGAAGATCGGCGGATTGGCGCCGAACACCACGGTGAAGCTCGGTGTGTTCGACAAGGGGAACGAGAAGACCGTGTCCTTGACGCTCGGCGAACTGCCGAACCAGCAGCAGGCGCGCGCCGATATCGGCAACGACCGCGGCGGTGCGGATGTGGGCAAGCTCGGCCTGACGCTGGCCCCCGCGGGCCGCGTGGCCGGCGCTGCCTCGGGTGACGGCGTTGTCGTCACCGGCGTCGATCCAGACGGTGTCGCTGCCGAACACGGCTTCAAGACCGGCGACGTGATCGTCGAGGTCGGCGGCCAGTCGGTCTCCTCGCCGTCGGACGTGCGCAAGGTACTCGCCGATGTGCGCAACAACGGCAAGCGCAGCGTGCTGATGCGGGTCAAATCCGAGCAGGGCACCAAGTTCGTCGCGGTTCCGCTCGGCCGCGCCTGATGTTTCGCGATAGGGACGTTTCGCTGGCATCCGTCGCCCCCGCCGGCGTGGCGCCCCTGGGGGGCGGGTCTTCGACCCGTCCCCACCTCCAATACTCCTGACCCGGCATTCGTCGCCCCCGCTGGGGCAGGAGTCTAGCGAGGGGGTGGCGGGCAACCGTCATCCCCTCGTTTTTCTCTGCTTCCTTTTTGCTTTGTGATGATCCTCGGGAACGGTGGACTTGATGGCCTTGTCCGGACACATTGATCGGCAACGTGCTACGGCACGAGCGACGGACGATGTTGAGCCCGAACGGACTGCCATGCGCCTGCTGATCGTCGAAGACGACCATGATGCCGCAGATTATCTGGTCAAGGCATTGCGTGAGGTCGGCCATGTGGCCGATGTCGCCCACGACGGCGAGGATGGGCTGTCGCTCGGCCTCGACGGCGATTACGACGTGCTGATCATCGACCGCATGCTGCCGCGCCGTGACGGATTGTCGCTGATCGGCGCGCTGCGTGCCAAGAAGGTCGACACGCCGGTGCTGATCCTGTCCGCGCTCGGCCAGGTCGACGACCGGATCAAGGGCCTGCGCGCCGGCGGCGACGACTATCTGCCCAAGCCTTATTCCTTCTCCGAACTGCTCGCCCGCGTCGAGGTTTTGTCGCGCCGCCGCGGCGGCCGTGCCGAGGAGACCGTCTATCAGGTTGCCGACCTCGAGCTCGACCGCCTGTCGCATAACGTGACCCGTGGCGGCAGCGAGATCGTGCTGCAGCCGCGCGAATTTCGCCTGCTGGAATATCTCATGAAGCACGCCGGGCAGGTGGTGACCCGCACCATGCTGCTGGAGAACGTCTGGGACTACCATTTCGACCCCCAGACCAACGTCATCGACGTGCACATCTCGCGCCTGCGCTCGAAAATCGATAAAGGTTATGCCCAGCCGCTTCTGCACACGGTGCGCGGCGCGGGGTACATGATCCGTGACGGCGCTCGGTAAGCTTTTCCGCACCACCACGTTCAAGCTGACGCTGGTTTATCTGACGGTTTTCGCGCTGTTTGCCGCGTTTCTGCTCGGCTATTTCGCGCTCAACACCCGCCGTCTCGTCACCGAACAGATCACCGACACGGTCGACGCCGAGATCACCGGCCTCTCCGAGCAATATCGGCAGGGCGGCATCCGGCGGCTGGTGCAGGTGATCGACGGGCGGTCGCGGCGGCCGGGATCGAGCCTCTATCTGGTCACCACGTTCCAGGGCGAGGCCTTGGCCGGCAATGTCGGTTCGTTGACGCCGGGCGTGCTCGACAAGCCGGGCTGGACCGAGACGCTCTATCGCCGGCAGGAGGAAACCGAAGGCGCCGAGCACCATGCGCTGGTGCGGGTGTTTCAGCTCTCCGGCGGCTTTCGGCTGCTGGTCGGCCGCGACCTCGAAGAGCGCGAGCGGCTTTATCACATCATCGTCGCGGCCGGGCGCTGGTCGGTCGCGCTGGTGATCGTGCTCGGCCTTGCCGGCGGTCTGTTCGTGACCCGGCGAGTCTTGCGACGCGTCGATGCGATGACCGACACGTCGCGCACCATCATGGCCGGCGATCTCTCTGGCCGCTTGCCGGTCGCCGGCACCGGCGACGAGATCGACCGGCTCGCGGTCAACCTCAACATCATGCTCGAGCGCATCGAGGCGCTGATGCATGGCCTGAAAGAAGTGTCGGACAATATCGCACATGATTTGAAGACGCCGTTGACGCGTCTGCGCAACCGCTGCGAGCAGGCGCTGCGCGGCGAGCACAGCGACACCGAATATCGTGCGGCGCTGGAGCAGACCATCGAGGAATCCGACCGGCTGATCTCCACATTCGATGCCCTGCTGATGATCGCGCGCGCGGAATCCGGTCAGGCGCGCGACAACATGAACGAGCTCGATGCGGCCGAACTGGCGCGCAGCATCGGCGAGCTTTACGAGCCGCTGGCCGACGAAAAAGGCATCGCGCTCGCGGTCGAGGCGGTGCCCCCGGTGCCGCTGAAAGGCAACCGCGAGTTGATCAGCCAGGCGCTCGCCAATCTCGTCGACAATGCCATCAAATATTCCGCACAGCAGACCAGGCCCGACACGCCGGATGCGGCGGCGGGCGAGGGCACATCGTCGCCCGATATCGTTATCCGTGCGGAGAGCGAGGGCAGCCAGGTGCTGCTGACGGTCGCGGATCGCGGCCCCGGCATTCCCGAAGCCGATCGCATCCGGGCGATCGAGCGGTTTGTCCGGCTGGAGCAGAGCCGTTCCCTGCCGGGGTCGGGATTGGGCCTCAGTCTCGCCGCCGCGGTGGCGCGCCTGCATGGCGGCGCGCTGACCCTGTCGGACAATAACCCTGGACTCAAGAGTATCATTGCCTTGCCGCGGGATGGACCGCTAGAGATGCGTCATGAGCCCGCCGCGCACGACCAGCAACGAGACCAGCAGTCAGCAGACGCGGCAGACCAACGCATCGTTGCCGGGTAATTCCGCCGGTCCGCTGCGTCAGCGGATCGGGACCGCACCGTTGCTGGCGGACCACGAGGCCGCGCGCGAACGGTTCGACACGTGGCTTCGCGATTCCGAAAGCGACGATCTCCGTGTGATCCTCGACGGCGGCCCGGCGGTCCGCGCGCTGCTGATCGGCCTTGCTGACGGCTCGCCTTATCTCTGGGACCTCGCGTCGACGGATGCGGTCCGTCTGGTCCGGCTGCTGAACGCGGAGCCGGAAACCCAACTCGCGACTCTTCTCGCCGAGACCGGGGCGCGGGTGCCGGCCGCCGCCGACGATGCCGAAGTCACGCAGGCGCTGCGCCGGATGAAATCCGAGGCCGCGCTGTTGATTGCGCTGTGCGATCTTGGCGGCGTGTGGCCGGTGATGCAGGCGACGCACGCCCTGACGCAGGTGGCCGACACGGCGGTCGATGCCGCGCTGCGCTATCTTCTGACCGACTACGCCCGCGACGGAAAACTCGCGCCGCCCGATCCCACCGATGTCTGCGCCGGCAGCGGCTATTTCGTCCTCGCCATGGGCAAGATGGGCGCGGGCGAACTCAATTATTCGAGCGATATCGACCTCATCGTCTTTTACGACGACACAGCGCCGGCGCTGGCGAATACGGACGTGCCGGGCCAGCTCTATGTGCGGCTGACGCAGCGGCTCGCGCGCTTTCTGCAGGAGCGCACGGCGGACGGCTATGTATTCCGCACCGATCTGCGCTTGCGCCCTGATCCGGCTTCAACGCCGATCGCGATCTCCGTCACCAGCGGCCTCAACTACTACGAGAGCGTTGGCCAGAACTGGGAACGCGCAGCGATGATCAAGGCGCGCGTTTGCGCCGGCGATCCGGCGGCCGGCGCGACGTTCCTCAACGGGCTGTCGCCGTTCGTCTGGCGCAAATATCTCGATTACGCCGCCGTCGCCGCCGTGCAGGCGATGAAGCGGCAGATCCATGCCTATAAAGGCCACGGCGAGATCGCGGTCGAAGGCCATAACATCAAGCTCGGCCGCGGCGGCATTCGCGAGGTCGAGTTCTTCGCGCAGACGCAGCAGTTGATCGCGGGCGGCCGGCATCCGGAATTGCGCGACCGCGAAACGCTGGTGACGCTGGCGCGGCTCGCGGCCGGCGGCTGGATCGACGAAACGACGCGGGCCGATTTCGAGGCGGCTTATCTGTTCCTGCGCACCATCGAGCACCGATTGCAGATGGTGAACGACGACCAGACGCATACGCTGCCGGACGATCGCGACAGCATGGAGCGGTTCGCGCGCTTCGCCGGCTATGAAAACCGCGATGCCTTCGCCGCCGAACTGCTCGACCATCTGGCCAAGGTTCAGCGCGGCTACGCCAAGCTGTTCGAGGCCGAGCAGACCGACGAGCCGGCGCTGGTCTTCCCCGCCGATCAGGACGACCGCAAGACGCTCGACCGGCTGGTGGCGATGGGCTTCAAGGCGCCGCTCGAAGCATCGGCGACCATTCGCGCCTGGCTCACGGGCGAACACCGGTCGCTGCGCGGCGAAGCGGCGCGCGCGGAGCTCGAAGCGCTGCTGCCCGTGCTGCTCGATCATCTCGGCAAGACCGGCAACCCCGATGCGACGCTGTTGCTGTTCGACCGCTTTCTCGCCGGCCTGCGCGGCGGCGCGCGGCTGCTGTCGCTGTTGCGGCAGAATCCTGAATTTATCGCGCTGACGGCGCTGATCCTCGGCATGGCGCCGCGGCTCGCCGATATTCTCGCGCATCATCCGCAGGTGATGGATGCGCTGGTCGACCCGTCGTTCTTCGGCGCGTTCCCGGACGAAGCGACGTTGCAGCAGCGGCTGGAGCGCGATCTTGCCGAAGCGGGCGGGCAGGAGGATTTTCTCGACCGCGTGCGCATGTTCGGCCTCGAACACATGTTCCTGATCGGCGCGCGCATTCTCTCCGGCACCATGCCGGCGCGTCAGGCAGGCGAGGCTTTCGGCCGGCTTGCCGACGTGGTGATCCGCTGGATCCACGGCCGGGTGGCGGCGAGCATCGCCGACGCGCACGGCCGTCTTCCCGACGAACAGACGGCGGTGCTGGCGCTCGGCAAGCTCGGCGGCAATGAGATGACCGCCACGTCCGATCTCGACCTGATCCTGATCTACGATTTCGATCAGGAGCGGCCGGAATCCGATGGATCGCGTCCGCTTTACGGCGGACAATATTTCGCGCGACTGACGCAGCGGCTGATCAGTGCGCTGACCTCGCGGACCAATTACGGCGCGCTCTATCAGGTGGACATGCGGCTGCGGCCGTCGGGCCGCTCGGGACCGTTGGCCACGCAAATCGACGGTTTCCAGAGCTATCAGGAAAACGAAGCCTGGACCTGGGAGCACATGGCGCTAACCCGCGCGCGGATCGTTTCCGCGCCGCCGGCTTTCGCCGAGCGCGTCAACGCCGCCATCGGCCAGGTGTTGCGACGCGAGCGCGATCCGGTGCAGGTCGCCGGCGACGTGGTCGAGATGCGCGGCGCGATCGCCCACGAGATCGGCAGCAAAGGCCGCTGGGACCTCAAATATGTCGATGGCGGTCTGATCGACATCGAATTCATCGCACAACATCTGCAACTGGTTCACGCGGCGCACCATCCCGACATTCTCGACACATCGACGGCGCGCGTGCTGGAGCGCGCCGCGCGTCTTGGTTTGCTCGCAAAAGAAGACGCCGATGTGCTGCGGCCGGCGGTGCGGCTCTATCAGGACCTGACACAGGTGTTACGCCTGTGCCTGACCGCGGCGTTCGAACCAAAGGGGGCCGATCCGGGGCTGCTGCGCTTGCTCGCCCGCGCGGCGGACGTGCCGGACTTTGCCACGCTCGACGCCGATCTTGTCGCCACACAGGAAGCGGTTCGCGCGAGCTTTGTGCGGATCCTCGGCAGCGCGCCGGAGGCGTAGGGCGGCTCAGGCCGCGGAAGCCGAGGCGGGGACGGTCAGCGGAAAGCGCACCACGACCATCGTGCCGGCGCCCAGCCGCGAGCGGATGCGCATCGTGCCGCCGTGGAGTTCGACCAGCGACTTGGCGATCGCAAGGCCGAGGCCGGAGCCCTGATGGGTCTTGGTGTGCTGGCTTTCCACCTGCTCGAACGGTCGGCCGAGCTTGCGCAGCGCATCGCTGGCGATGCCGATGCCGGTATCGGCGATGGCGAAGATCACGCTGTCGCCGCGCCGGCGGCCGAGCACGGTCAGCGCCCCGCCGGCCGGCGTGAACTTCACCGCATTGGAGAGAAGGTTCAGCGCGATCTGCTTGACGGCGCGCCGGTCGGCGCGGAAGTGCAGGCCGTCGTCGATATGGGACACGGTGGTCAGGTTCTTCTCGGCGGCGCGGTTCGATACGACGCGCAGCGCCTCGGCCAGCAGTTGATCGAGGTCGATATCTTCCGGATTGAGCTTGATGCGTCCGGCTTCGATCTTCGACATGTCGAGCACGTCGTTGATAACGTCGAGCAGGAATTGGCCGCTCTGATGGATGTCGCGGCAGTATTCCATGTATTTGTCGGCGCCGAGCGGACCGAACATGCCGGATTCCATGATCTCCGAGAAACCGATGATGGCGTTGAGCGGCGTGCGCAGTTCGTGGCTCATATTGGCGAGGAATTTCGACTTCGCTGCGTTGGCTTCCTCGGCGCGGGTCTTCTCCGCCGCATATTTGTCGTTAAGATCGGCGAGCGTGCGCTCCGACATCTTCAATTCATCGACCGATGCGCGCAGCCGCTTCTCGCTGTCGATCAGCTTTTCCTCGTGCATCTTCAGCGCGGTAATGTCGGTGCCGACCGAAACGTAGCCACCATCCTTGGTGCGGCGCTCGCTGATATTGAGCCAGCGGCCATCCGCGAGTTGGGCTTCGAAATTCTGGGCGCCGGGCTGGCGGTTGTTCCGGCTTTCCTGGCGGCGGACGATCTGCCGCCCGCCGGCATTGACGATGTCCTCATAGGAGGCGCCGGCGCGGATCGCGTCGTCGGGCAGATTGTGCAGTTCCTGGAAGTTGGAATTGCAGAGGACCAGGCGGTTCTCGGCGTCCCACAGCACGAAGGCTTCCGGGATGGTCTCGATCGCATCGCGCAGCCGCAGGTCAGCCGCGGCGGTGCGCTCGACCAGATGCTTTTGTTCAGTCACATCGACCGCGATGCCGATCAGATGCGGGCCGGCATCGCCGGACTGATGCACGAGTTCGCAGCGCGCGCGCAGCCAGACCCAATGACCGTTGGCGTGACGCATGCGGAAGGCGTGATCGATCGCGCCGCCGCCTTTCTCGGTGAGTTCAGCCGCGATTTCGTAAAGCCGGATATCGTCGGGATGCACCAGCGTGCTGATCTCGCCGAAGCTCATCAGGTCTTCGCGGGCGGCAAGACCGAGCATTTCGAACATCGAATGCGACCAGAAGACGCGGCCGCGGGCGAGGTCCCAGTCCCACAGGCCGCAGCGACCGCGGTTAAGCGCCGTGTCGATCCGGCTTCGTACCGTCTCGAAAATGCCGTCGGCTTCGCGCGCGCGGGTCGACTGCCAGTGAAAGGCAAAGCCGAGGATCAGCACCACAAAGCCGGTCGTCGCCGACAGCGTGACGGTGAGGGTGGTCAGCGACCGCCACGACAACAGCGCGTCGCTGCGCGGTTGCAGGAACGCGATCTGGCCGATGCTGCGTTGTGCCTTGTCGCCGCCGGCTTTGGTGTCGCGCAGGACGCGCACGGTGGCGAGCGCGCGCAGGTCATCCGCCAGCGCGATTTCGAGGACGCCCGCTTCGACGCCGAATGTCGTCAGCGGTTGAGCCGGTCCGAGAACGTCGACCAGCGTGCGGCCGATGAGATTGCTGAGCGGCGGCAGCGCCGCGATGATCAGACCGTCGGCATTGGCGAGCAAGGCGAGGCGGCCCGCGCCGGTGGCCCAGGCCGGGATCGCGCGGGTGAGCACATCCTGCGGATTGGCGAGCGTGCCGGCGCGCTCGATCCGCTCGCCGACAATGTCGGCCGCCGCTTCGAGCGTGCGGCCCATCTCGTGCAGCGTCTGGCGGCGATGGTCGAGCACCTGCACGACGGCGCCGACGCAGATGGTCGCCAGGAACGCGATGATCAGAACGGGAACGGCGCGGCGGAGCGCGGGCTCCGCCAGCAGCAGCCGCCGGTAAGCGGGCTTGGCGATGGATTGAGCCAGACCCTTGATCGAGTCCGAGCCCTTGATCGAATCCGCATGCGCGGACGCACTCGCCGTCTCGGCGCGCGCCATAGAAGCCCCCAGAATTTTCGAAAACCCCACCGACTCGACCGCCGGAGGGGATGCGAGGCATCTCTCCGAATCAACGAGATTTGAATCCAGAGCGACCCTGTTGTCGAGAGTCCCGAGTCAATAATTTTTAGTAAATGCGAACAGAAATTTTGGAAGCCGCCGCAGTGAGTCTTTTTTGCAACGGTCCGGCGGCTTCGATGTCCTGGCGGACGAGTGAATTAGCCCGCCAGCGACCGCTCGACGATGTCGGCCACATCGCGCGAGAGCGACGGTGCAGCCTTGATGCGCTGCAGCGCCGCTTCGGCCCTGGCGCGGCGGCCGGCTTCCATGGTGCGCCAGCTGCGGAACGCGGTAGCGAGCCGTGATGCGACCTGCGGATTGGCGCCGTCGAGCGCCAGCACCATGTCGGCGACGAAGTCGTAACCGGCGCCGTCGGCACGGTTGAACTCGCGGGCGTTGCCATGCGCGAACACGCCGATCAGCGCGCGCACGCGGTTCGGGTTGGTCATGGCAAAGGCGGGGTCCTTGGTCAGCATGCGCACGCGGTCGAGCGTTTCCGGCTCCGGGATCGAGGCCTGCAGCGAGAACCACTTGTCGATGATCAGCGGATTGTCCGCATAGCGCTTGTAGAAATCCGCAAGCGCTGCGTCGCGTTCCGAACCCGGATGTTGCGCCAGCGTGGCGAGCGCCGCCAGCCGGTCGGTCATGTTGTCGGCGTCGGCATATTGCTTCGCGGCACGCTGCAACGCCTCGGTTTCGCCGGTGGCCGCGAGCAGATCGAGCGCGACATTGCGCAGCGCTCGTTTGCCGGCGCCGGCCGCATCCGGCGAATAGGGCGCGGTGCTGGTCATCCGCGCGTAGGCGGCGGCGAGCGCGGGGGCGAGTTGCTGACCGATCATCACCCGCAGGGCCTTGCGCGCCGCATAGATGGCGTCCGGATCGATGTTGCGGCCGATCTCGCGGGCGATATCGGTCTCGCTCGGCGGCGCCAGCATCAGCGCGACGAAGGCCGGCTCCAGCGTGTCGTCGGCGAGGACGGCGGCGAGCGCCTCGATCAGCGCCGGCTGGGGCCGCGTCGCGCCGCCCGCAGGCAGGCGGGTGATCGTTTCCATCAGCGCGCGGGTCGCCAGCGACTGCACCGCCTGCCAGCGGTTGAAACTGTCGCTGTCGTTGGCAGCGAGGAAACGCAGATCATCGGTGGAAAGATTGGCGGTGAGCCTCACCGGCGCGGAGAAGCCACGGTTGATGGAGAGGACCGGTCGTTCCTTGATCCCCGTGAAGGTCCATTTCCGCGCCGGCTTGTCGAGCACCAGCACGTTCGGCTGCGGCTGCCCGGCGTCGTCCTGCAAAACGAGGTCCTTGCCGTCCGGGCCGATCAGGCCGAAGGCGAGCGGGATCAGCATCGGATCCTTGGCAAGCTGGCCGGGTGTCGACGGGACGGACTGGCCGATCTCGAGGTGATAGGTATGCGTCACCGGATCGTGCGTGCCGCTGGCGATCACCTCCGGCGTGCCGGCCTGCGCATACCAGCGCATGAACTGCGTCATATCTCGCTTCGAGACGTCGGCGAAGCACTGCACGAACTGTTCGATGGTGGCGGCTTCGCCGTCGTGCCGCTCGAAATAGAGGTCCATGCCGGCGCGAAACGCCGCGTCGCCGATCAGCGTCTTGATCATCCGCACGACCTCGGCGCCCTTTTCATAGACGGTGGTCGTGTAGAAGTTGTTGATCTCTTTGTACTGCGTCGGGCGCACCGGATGCGACAGCGGGCCGGCATCCTCGACGAACTGCGTCGCGCGCAATGCGCGCACGTCAGTGACGCGCTTCACCGGACGCGAACGTTCGTCGGACGAGAATTCCTGATCGCGGAAGACGGTGAGGCCTTCCTTGAGGCAGAGCTGGAACCAGTCGCGGCAGGTGATGCGGTTGCCGGTCCAGTTGTGGAAATATTCGTGCGCGATCACCGCCTCGATGGCGGCATAGTCCGCATCGGTGGCGGACTGCGGCGAAGCGAGCACGAGCTTGTCGTTGAAGACGTTGAGGCCCTTGTTCTCCATCGCGCCCATGTTGAAGTCGGACACGGCGACGATCATGAAGATGTCGAGGTCGTATTCGCGGCCGAACGCGACTTCGTCCCAGCGCATCGAGCGCTTGAGCGAATCCATCGCATAGGCGCAGCGGTCTTCCTTGCCCGGCTCCACATAGATTTTCAGCGCGACGGTGCGGCCCGACTGGGTGACAAAGCTGTCCTCGACGACGCCGAGCCGGCCACCGACCAGCGCGAACAGATAGCTCGGCTTCTTGAACGGGTCGTGCCACACCGCGAAGTGGCGGCCGCCCGGCAGATCGCCGCTCTCGGTGAGATTGCCGTTGGCGAGCAGCACGGGCGCTTCCGCCTTATCGGCCTCGATGCGCGTCGTATAGACCGCCATCACGTCCGGCCGGTCGAGGAAATAGGTGATGCGACGGAAGCCTTCGGCCTCGCACTGCGTGCAGTAGTTGTTGCTCGACCGGTAGAGACCCGAGAGCTGCAGATTGGCGGTCGGATTGATCTCGGTTTCGATCGTCAGCGAGAACGGTCCTTGCGGCGGCTGCGGGATCGTCAGCTTGTCCGCAGTGGCGCTGTAGCGCTCCGGTGCGATCTGTTCGCCGTCGATGGCCAGGGCGGTCAGCGTCAGGTCTTCGCCGTCGAGCACGAGCGGCGCCGGGGTGCCGCCGTTTGGGCGCAGCCGCAGCGTGGCGCGGACTTTCGTCGTCGTCGGATGCAGCGACACGTCGAGATCGACGGTGTCGATGAGCCATTCGGGCGGCTGATAATCGGAGAGGCGGATGGTCTTGGCGGTGTCGGTGCGCATGCCGTTCATTTAGGCCCTGGCACCGGCAAGGGGAAGCCCGGACGACACGCTAAAATCGACAGGATCAGCGGATCGGTTCGGCGTGGCCGATCACCCGCTTGATCAGCGGCGAGCGTCGTTTCAGGCCGCGTTCCACCTCGTCGACCTTGTCATGGACCATCGCCACGGTAAGAGCGGGGTCCACCCGGCAGTGGAAATTGACGATCTCGCCGTCGGCGGTTTCGCGAACCCGGACATCGTGGACCTCGCGGACAACCTTCCCGCTCGCGGCGATCTCCGCCAGCGCCGCCGTGACCACGGCGACCCGCTCGGGCGGGGCTTCGCGGCCGGCATCGACCGGCTGCAGCGGCTCGATATGGGTCTCCACCTCGACGCTCGGGCCGAGTTCTTCCTCGATGGCGTCTTCGAGGTGGTCCGCGATGCGATGTGCCTCCGCCAGCGTCAGTTTGCCGTCTACCTCCAGATCGAGCGAGACCGACAGGCGGTCGCCGATTTCGTGAACGGTCACGTGATGCACTGCGAGCGCGCGGCTGCGGGCGATCACCATCACCTTTTCATGAATTGTCTCGTCATCGACCGCCCGCGGCTCGGTGGTGACGTTCACCTCCGTGCGTGGGCTGTCTTTCAGGATCGCTGCGCTGAGACGATCCTTGATGGCGCTGACGCGATCGAGCGGCAGGCCGCGATTGACCGCCACGTCGAGGTCGATGAAATCCTTCTCGCCGGAAGAGCGTACGCGGATACGTTCGACCAGAACGACGCCCGGCGTGCGACGCGCAATCTCCACCACCCGTTCCCTGACGCCGCGCGGCGCGGCATCGGTCAGCGTATCGACGGTGCGGCGCACGAGCCGCCAGCCGACGAGACAGATGAGGATCGCGACGGCGATGGCGGCAACCGCGTCCGCCCAGGGCAGGCCGAGCCAGACACCGCCGAGGCCGATCAGTACGGCGAGCGACGACCACAGATCGGATGAGAAGTGGAGGGCATCGGCTTCCAGCGCCTGGCTGCCGGTCGCTTTCGCGGCACGTGACAGCGCCCGCGCGCGGAAGAAATCGACGATGACCGAGCCGATCATGACCGCGAACGCCCAGATCGTCGCTTCGACGTGCACGCCATCGTGGAAGAACAGCCGGCGGATGGCTTCGACAATGACCGCCGCCGACAGCAGGAACAGCAGCGCCGTTTCGGCGAGCGCCGAGATCGCCTCGACCTTGCCGTGGCCGTAATGATGTTCGTCGTCGGCCGGCTTGCCGGAAATGCGCACGGCAATGAAGGTCATCACCGTCGCGCCGAAATCGATCAGCGAGTGGCCGGCTTCGGACAGGATGCCGAGTGAGCCGGTCATGATGCCGACGATCGCCTTGGCGATGGTCAGGCCGAGCGACGCGAACAGCGAGTTCAGGGCAACGCGCTCTTTGTGCTGCTGGTCCATCGGCGGTTCTGCGGTTGGTTTCAGCTTGCTGGCATCGGTTCGTTCGCATCGCCTAGCGGGACCGCTCCGGCGCGTCAACGACACCGGGCTCTTGCGGTTGCGACTTATTCTCAGCGCAAACAGCGGCCGGCGTTGCGAAGCCGCCGTCGTTCCGCCACCATCGTCCTATGCCGAAGTGGCATAGGACGGACGAGCCATGGAATTGAAGGAATTGCGGCATTTCGCGCGCGTCGCGCGGGCTGGGAGTTTCAGCCGCGCCGCGCAGGAATTGCGGCTGGCGCAGCCGGCGCTCAGCCGCCAGATCGCCAAGCTCGAACGTGAACTCGGCGTGCCGCTGTTAGCGCGGCACGGCCGCGGCGTACGTCTGACGACGGCCGGCTCGATGCTGCTGGAGCGGGCCGAGGCCATCGCCCATCTGGTGCGCCAGACCGGCGACGATATCCGTGAGGACCGCGCGCCGGCGGGTGGCCGCGTCACGGTCGGTGTGCCGCCCGCGGCCGGTCGTTTGCTGATCCCGCCGCTGGTGCGCCATTTCCAGACGGAGCGTCCGCAGACGTCGTTGCACATTCGCGAGGGTGTCACGTCGACCTTGCAGGAATGGCTGCTGGACAAGCGCCTCGACGTGGCGGTGCTGCATAATCCGCCGCCGCTGGATACCTTGAATATCAGGCCCATTCTGCAGGAGCGGATGTGGCTGATCGGGCCGCCCGCCGGCCCGACTGACGCCGCGCGTGAACGGACTTATCGCATCCGCGATCTCGGCGATCTGCCGCTGATCCTGCCGAGCCTCGCGCACAACAATCGCCGTCTGGTGGAGCAGGCCGCGCTCGAACATGGCGTGCGGCTGCGCATCAAGATCGAGATCGACAGCGTCGCTTTCGCCAAGGCGATGGTCGAGGACGGGCTTGGTTACACGATCCTCACTTACGCGGCCGTTGAGGAAGAGGTTGCGCGGGGACGTCTCGCGGCGTTTGCGATCATGCGGCCGGTCCTGTCGACGAATGTCACCCTGGTCACGCTGACAGGCGTGCAGCCGCGTCTCACCGAGGAGACGACAGCCGCGCTGTTTGGCATCGCACGCGATATGGTGCGCGGTCGCCGCTGGAGCGGGTCGCACTGGATCGCTGCGTGACATCACTCCACTCGCTTCCCATGCCGAAATGATATCGCCCGGAAACTTCCCCTGAATCCTGGCCCGCGTTAGTCTGCGTTCAACAACACAACAAGATTATCCAGGGAGGATCGGATGAAACCACTCAAGACGTCGCTCGGCTTTTGGCTCACCGGATTGGCTGTGGCGCTGCTGCCGGCGCTGGCGGCGGCGCAGGATTTCCCGAGCAAGCCGATCAAGCTGATCGTGCCGTTCCCGGCGGGCGGTCCGAACGACATCATCGCGCGCGCGGTCGGCCAGAAGATGGCCGACATCCTCAAGCAGCCGGTGCTGATCGACAATCGCGGCGGGCAGGGCGGCGTGATCGGCACCGACATGGTCGCCAAGGCCGAGCCCGACGGCTACACAATCGCTGTGACGAGTGCCGGCGCGCTCGCCATCAGCCCGAGCATGCAGAAGATCGCTTACGACACGCTCAAGGATCTGGCGCCAGTGACTCTGGTCGCCAAGGTTCCGGAAATGCTGGTGGTGGCAACGAGCGTGCCCGCCAACAACATGAAGGAGTTGGTCGCACTGGCGAAGTCGCAGCCGGGTAAGCTCAATTTCGCGTCGTCAGGGCCCGGCAGCCTGCCGCATCTCGCCGGCGAGTTGTTCAAGCTGACGGCGAAGATCGACATCGTCCATGTGCCGTATCGCGGTGCCGCGCCGGCGGTGAACGATCTGCTCGGCCAGCAGGTGCAGATGGTGTTCCTCGATCTCCCGGTGCTGCTGCCGCAGGTGAACGCCGGCAAGCTGAAGCCGATTGCCCTCGGCGCGCCGCAGCGTGTGCCGAGCGCCAAGGACGTGCCGACCACGACGGAAGTCGGTATGCCCGATCTGCAGACCGAGAACTGGTACGGCATGGTCGCGCCGGCGAAGACGCCGCCGGCGATCATCGCCAAGCTCAATCAGGCCGCGGCCGAGGCGATGAAAGATCCGGCCGTGAAGGAAAAGCTTGCGGCCCAGGGCGCGACGCTGGTTGGCGACAAGCCGGAGCAGTTCCGCGCCTTCATCGAATCCGAAATCAAGAAATGGGCGAAGGTGATCAAGGACGCCGGCGTTCCCACCGAGAAATAGCGTGGCGGGACGTCTTGACGGCAAAGTTGCGCTGATTACCGGGGCCGGATGTGTCGGCCCCGGCTGGGGCAATGGCCGGGCGGCCGCCGTTCTGTTCGCCCGCGAAGGCGCCAAGATTTTCGCGGTCGATCGCGACGCGGACGCGATGACGGAGACGCTGGCGCGCGTCCGCGACGCGGGCGGCACGGTGGCGGCTCACACCTGTGATGTGACCGACAGCGCCGCGGTGGCGGCGATGGTCGCGGCCTGTGCGGCCGCGTTCGGACGGATCGATATCCTGGTCAACAATGTCGGCGGCTCGGCGCCGGGCGGTGCGGCGGAGTTGAGCGATGAGGTTTGGGACGCTCAACTCGATTACAATCTCGGCAGCGTCTTCCTCGCCTGCAAGCATGTCATCCCGGTCATGATCGCGCAGGGCGGCGGCGCCATCGTCAACACGTCGTCGACCTCGGGCTTGCGCTATACCGGCGCGCCGCAGGTCGGTTACGCGGCGACGAAAGCGGCGGTCATCCAGTTCTCGCGGGTGACTGCGGTTCAATATGCCAAGCACAAGATCCGCGTGAATACGGTGGTGCCGGGGCAGATGCACACGCCGATGGTGGAGGCGCGTCTCGCCAAACAACGCGCCGGCGGCGATGTGGATGAATTGCTGCGCCAGCGCGTCGCGCGCATTCCGCTTGGCTTCATGGGCGACGGGCGCGACACGGCCAATGCGGCGATGTTCCTCGCCTCCGATGAGGCGCGGTTCATCACCGGCGCCGAGATCGTCGTCGACGGCGGCATGACCGCGCGGTGCGATTGATCATGACCGTGCCGCGTGGTGACAATGCGCCGGCCTGTCTGCCGCCGCTCGACGATCCGAGCCCGCCCAGTCTGGCGTTGCCGCCGGGCAGTTGCGACGCGCATTTCCATGTGTTCGGCCCGCGCGCGGTGTTTCCATTCTCGCCGGAGCGAACCTTCACGCCGCAGGATGCGCCGAAGGAACGGCTGTTCGCGCTGCATCGCATGCTCGGCTTCGACCGTGGCGTATTCGTACAGTCGGCGTGCCATGGCCGCGACCATGCCGTTCTGCTCGATCTGCTGGCGGCGGGAGAGGGCCGTTATCGCGGCGTCGGACTGCTGACGCCGCAAACGACGGACGCCGAGATCGCCCGGATGCATGCTGCCGGTGTCTGCGGCGCGCGCTTTCATTTCTTCTCGCATCTGGGCGCGCCGACGCCTTACGACGAGATCCGCGCTGTGATCGACCGCATCGCTCCGCTCGGCTGGCATGTGGCGATCCATGTGGGCGGACAGGGCGTGCTGGAGCAGTCTGACTTCATCGCCTCGATCCGCGCGCCGGTGGTGATCGACCACATCGGCCGGATCGACATCAGGGAAGGGCTTGATGGCAAGGCGTTTGTCGCATTGCGGCGGCTGCTCGATCGCGGCAATGTCTGGGTGAAGCTGTCGGGGACCGATCGCATCACCCGCGAAGCCTACCCGTATCGCGATGCCGTGCCGTTCGCGCGGACATTGGCTTCGCATGCGCCGGAGCGCGTGGTGTGGGGTTCGGACTGGCCGCATCCCAACCACACGGCGGTGCCGGACGACGGCGCGCTGGTCGATCTCATCGCCGCGATCGCGCCTGATGACACGATCCGCCGGCGCATGCTGGTCGACAATCCGGCGGCGCTGTTCGGCTTCCGCTGATAAACTTTAGAAACCGAACCCGCGTTGCGCGGGATCGGGTGCGCGTGATGGCTTCTGCGCGGATTTGGTTTCGGTCTGTGCCGCGTCAAGATCGACACCCTCGAGCTTGAGCATGTGCAGCTTGGTATCGACGCCGCCCGGTGCGGAGAAGCCGCCGGTCTTGCCGCCCGCAGCGAGCACGCGGTGGCATGGAATGATCAGCGGCACCGGATTGTTGCCCATGGCCTGGCCGACGTCGCGCGCCATCATCGGGCCGCCGCCGATGGCTTTGGCGAGCGCGCCGTAAGTGGTCGTGCGGCCCCATGGCACCTGACGCAGCGCCTCGTAGATGCGTCGGAACAGATCGCTCTCCGCCTCGAGGTCGAGAGCGATGCCTGAGAAGTCGATGTGTTCGCCGTCGAAGTAGCGCCGGGCGGCGGCGATGATCGCCTCGATCTGCGGCGGCGGCGCTGCCACCGTGCTGTCGAAGCCGCGCAGCAGGAGCCGTTCGGCCGCTCCGGCATCGCGCGACGGCAACCGGAAGCGGACCACGCCGGCCTCGTTCCAGGCGATGCCGCAGTAGCCGGCGGCGGTCTGAAACACACAGTGCTGGCTACGGCGTGGGTGGGGTGTGGCGCTGGTCATGGCATTCGTCCTTCAGGAGCCAATGTGGCGCGCCATGGCCGATCCCACCACCCGATTTCCACCGAAATCGGGTTCCCAAAGGGCACGCGAACGCCGGTTTACGGTCCGGCGGCGGGTCGGTTGTCTTCTGGCGTCCGGTTCAATAGGTACGGGCAGGGTCACGGTCCTTGGCCAAGACCCGTTGAGCAGGGATTTGACGTGGCAGCGTCGCCGGAAACGCATCGCGCGCTGGAGCACCGCTTCAGCGTCGCCCCGATGATGGATTGGACGGACCGGCATTGCCGGTTCTTCCATCGCCTGCTCACGCGCCATGCGCTGCTCTACACCGAGATGCTGACGACCGGCGCCGTGCTGCATGGCGACCGCGCGCGGCTCATGGCCTACGATCCGGCGGAGCATCCGGTCGCGCTGCAGCTCGGCGGCAGCGATCCGCAGGCGCTCGCCGAGAGCGCGCGGATCGGCGAGGGCTTCGGCTACGACGAAATCAATCTCAATGTCGGCTGCCCATCCGATCGCGTGCAGGACGGACGGTTTGGCGCCTGCCTGATGGCGGAGCCCGATCTCGTTGCCGCGGGTGTCGCGGCGATGAAACAGGCGGTGCGCGTGCCGGTCACGGTGAAGTGCCGCATCGGCATCGACGATCAGGATCCCGAAGCCGCGCTGACCGCGATCGCCGAGCGCGTGCGCGCCGCGGGCGCCGATGCGCTGATCGTGCATGCCCGCAAGGCGTGGCTCAAAGGTCTCTCCCCGAAGGAGAACCGCGATATCCCGCCCCTCGATTACGACCGCGTCTATCGGCTCAAGGCGGCGATGCCGGATTTCCCGATCGCCATCAATGGCGGCGTCGTCACGCTCGATGAGTGTCGCGCGCATCTTGACCACGTCGATGGCGTGATGCTGGGCCGGGCGGCCTATCAGGAGCCGTGGCGGCTCCTGGCCGTCGATCCGGTGCTGTACGGCACGCCGGCGCCATTCGCGACGGTCAAGGACGCGGCCATGGCGCTGATCCCCTATATCGAGCAAGTGCTGGCCTCGGGTGGCCGCCTGCATTCGGTCACGCGCCATCTGCACGGCCTGTTCCGGGCGGTACCCGGCGCGCGCGCGTTCCGCCGTCATCTCGCCACCGAAGGGGTGAAGCCCGGGGCCGACGCCGGCGTGCTGGTGGCCGCTTTGGCGCATGTGTCGGACGACGTCTTGCATGGCTCGTCATCGGGCTTGGCGCTGGACAGGGAAGCGGCTTTGTCGCAAACCGCAGCGGCATAATTTTTCCCTCCGCCTTCGTTCCCTGGAGTGCCCGGTGCTGGGCGTCCCGCTCTCCGAAATCCTCTGGCTCGTGGTGATGATCCTGATCGGGGGTGTCGTCACCGGTGTGCTTGCCGGCCTGTTCGGCATCGGCGGCGGTGGCATCATCGTCCCGGTTCTCTACGAGGTCTTCCGCGTCCTTCACGTGCCGGAGGATGTGCGGATGCAACTCTGCATCGGCACGTCGCTCGCGATCATCATTCCCACCGCGATCAGGTCCTATCGCGCGCATTCCGCGCGCGGCGTTGCGTTGCGCGACGTCGTGCGCAAATGGACCATCCCCGCCGTCGTCGGTGTCTGGATCGGCGCGCTGATCGCGGCGGTGGCGTCGGGCGAATTCCTCAAGATCGCGTTCGCGGTGATCGCCACCTTCGTCGCCATCAAATCGTTCCTCGGCAACGACAACTGGCAGGTCGCCAAGGAATTGCCGGGACAGCCGGCGATATCCGGTTATGGCTTTCTGGTCGGCCTGTGTGCGTCGCTGATGGGTGTCAGCGGCGGTTCTGTATCCAATGCGGTGCTGATGCTGCATGGCGTGCCGATCCACAATTCGGTGGCGACGTCGGCCGGGATCGGCGTGCCGATCACCATCGCAGGTGCGATCGGCTACATGCTGGCCGGATTGGCGTATCAGTCGCAGATGCCGCCGCTGTCGATCGGCTTCGTCTCGATCATCGGTGTCGTGCTGATGGCGCCGGTGACGAGCTATATGGCTGGCTACGGCGTCAAGCTCGCGCACTGGATGCCGCGCCGCAAGCTGGAAATCGCCTTCGGTATTTTCCTGCTGCTGGTCTCGGCGCGGTTCGTGGTCAGCGCGCTTTGACCGGATGCGCGCGCAGCACCAGTCTGGTGCCGCGCACTTCCCAGCTTTCCAGCCGGTTCAGGAACGTCATGCCCAGCAGGCTGGTCTTGAGCTGGCCCGGCTGCGCGATCAGCGCCGGCACGCCGCGTTCAGTGATGCCGCCGATGGACACGCGATCGAGCGTCACCGGCGCGGCCTGGGTGTGGCCGTTGGCGGTGTCGACCCGGACCGAATAGCTGAGAAAGGCCGTCGGCAGCCCGGCATCCCGCGCCGCGTCGGTTGTCAGCACGACGCTCGATGCGCCGGTATCGAGCACCATCGGCACCGCGGCGCTGTTGATGCGCGCATCGACGGCGAAGTCGCCGCCGGCGGTGCGGACCACCTCGACGGAATTTCCTCTGGTCGCCGCGCGGCCGGGGATCAGTTCCGCCAGCACCCGGTCGGCGACCTCGCCGAGCTCGTAGCGGTAGGTGTAGCCGACGCCGATCAGCACGGCGATCAGGCCCCACAGGAAGATCGCCTCGATCGCGCGCGACAGCTTGCCCCGGAACGCGGCCAGCACCAGGCCGCCGAAGAATACGGCCCAGATCAGTTTGATCCCGAGCGAGGCCATCTCGTCCTGCCGCAGCAGCCCGCCGATCGGGTCGTGGCCCTGCGCCATCATGAACACGACGAGCGCCGTGGCGCCGCCGATCACGATCATCAGAGACAGGGTGCGGGTCACGCTTGCCGCTCCAGACGGGCGGAAGCCGCCGCCTGCCGTTCCGGCAGTTCGGCCATGATCCGCCGCCGTTCCCCGGAGGTCATCCGGCTCCATCCGGCGACTTCGTCCACCGTGCGCCCACACCCGCGGCACAGCTCCGTGCGCGGGTCCAGCGTGCAGACTTGGATGCACGGGGTTTCGATCATGGCAGGGTCAGGAAAAGCCGGCCGGGCCTGTGAATGGATTCGCTGCGCGAACATAAGCACCGGGCGGCGCAAAGCAATTCCGCCGACGAGCCGGGCAGGGCCGCCCGGTTAGAGCCCCATGCGGAACAGAAGCCGCTTCTTGCCCTTCTGTTGGGGCTCGGTCTCTGCCTCGGGGGCGAGCGGCGGCGCTTCCTCGGTGAAGGGCGCCATGGCAGCGACCACCCGCTCCGGCGGGAAGGTGACGATCACCTCGGTGCCGATCCGCAGTTTGGACTTCAGCGAGAAGGTGCCGCCGTGCAGGTCGACCAGGCTCTTGGCGATGGGCAGGCCGAGGCCGGCGCCCTGTTCCGCCGACTTGATCGAGTTCGATCCCTGACCGAACGAGGCGAGCACGATCGGGATTTCCTCGTCGGGGATGCCCGGGCCTGAATCCTTGCAGGTGAGGTACTGGCCGCCCGAGGCTGTCCAGCCGACCTTGAGCCAGATTTCCCCGCCCTGCGGCGTGAACTTGATCGCGTTCGAAAGGAGGTTGAGGCAGATCTGGCGCACGGCGCGCTCGTCGGCCCACAGCCGTGGCAGGTCCGCCTCGAACGCCTCATGAATGGTGATGCCGCGATTGCTGGCGCGCAGCTTGAGCAGATGGTGGCAATCCTCGACCACGGCGGTCAGCGAAATCGATTCCTCGTTGAGTTCGTAGCGGCCGGCCTCGATGCGCGACAGGTCGAGGATCTCGTTGATCAGCCCGAGCAGATGCACGCCGGAATTGTGGATGTCGGCGGAATATTCCTTGTAGGCAGGCACGGTGTGCTCGCCGAAGATTTCGCCCTTCATCACCTCGGAGAAGCCGAGGATGGCGTTGAGCGGCGTGCGCAACTCGTGGCTCATCTGCGCGAGGAAGCGCGACTTGGAGATGTTCGCCGCTTCCGCGCGCCGGCGCGCTTCGTCGGAGACTGCTTTCGATTGCTCGAGCTCGCCGATCAGCGCGTCCTTCTCGGCGCGCGCCTCGAGGGTCGAGAGCGTCGTCGAATAGAGGCGGAACGACAGCAGCGCGAAATAGCCCTGCGCGGCGAGCGCCATCGCCGCGAGGATATAGTTGCGCAGCGAACCGAGCAGCAGGAAGTCGAGCGCCACCGCGGCCGTCACCGGGAAGGTCGCCGCATAGACCGCCATCGGCAGGTTGGAGGCGAGCATGCTCGACACCGCCACGACCAGCAGCATGACGAACAGCATGAACGTGCCGGAGCTTTCGTCCACGCCCACCGGATGGATCAGGATGAACATCCAGGCGAGGCCGTAGAACAGGTCGAGGATGATGAAGCGCAGCCGCCAGGCGCGCATTTCCGCGGCGCCGTTCGGCGCGGCCAGGAACTGGCGGCATTTGGTGATGATCACCGCATGGATCACCAGCACCGAGGCCATCCATGCCCCCGCGGTGACCGCACCGGTCCAGAGGCTCGACAGAAAACCGATGGTGCCGATCAGCAGCAGGATGATCAGCGACGCGGACATGCGGTTCTGCGCGTAAAGCCGCAGCAGTTCGTAGTCGAAAGCCGGTCGCGTGCCGCTCGTCGATGTCAGCCGGTCGCGTGCCTCGCGCACATGCTGCGACGACAGACGCCGGTTCACCGGAGAGCTCTCCGGTGGCAACGCGAGGTCGGGCAATTCGCTGGGAATGGGCATGGCCACCGGATACGCAATAAACTGCTGCAACCTCGCGCAAATCCTTAAAAGCAGCCTTAAGCTCGGCTGCGAAATGATGGTTAATAATCCGTTGACGGATCGCTTGACGGCGCGGACAGCACGCGGTTCGCTTGGTCCGACAGGGAGACCGAACCGATGAAGCTCTATGACGGGGGCCGCGCGCCCAATCCGCGCCGGGTGCGCATTTTCCTCGCGGAGAAGGGGATCGCGGTGCCGACCGAACAGATCGATCTCGGCGCCCTGCAGCACAAGAGCGACGCCTATCGCGCGATCAATCCGGTGCAGCGTGTCCCCGCGCTCGAACTCGACGACGGCACGGTGATCGGCGAGTCGATCGCGATCTGCCGCTATTTCGAGGCGCTGCAGCCGGAGCCGCCGCTATTCGGGCGCGATCCGAAGGAGCGGGCGGTGGTCGAGATGTGGGAGCGGCGGGTCGAATTCCACTTTCTCACGCCGGTCTCCAATGTGTTCCGGCATCTGCATCCGGCCATGAGCCAGATGGAAGTGCCGCAGGTCGCCGATTACGGCGAAGCGAGCAAGCCGAAGGTGTTCGAGTTTCTGGAAATTCTCGACCGCGAACTGGCGGGGCGGCCATTCGTCGCCGGCGATCGCTTCTCGGTGGCGGATATCACCGCGCTGGTGACGGTCGATTTCATGAAGCCGGTGAAGCTCGCACTACCCGAGCATCTCGGGCAAGTGCGCCGCTGGTACGGCGATGTGTCGGCGCGGCCGAGCGCGAAGGCGTAAGGCGAGGGCGATGCAACTCACCATCATCGGCTCCGGCGACGCGTTCGGTTCGGGCGGGCGCGCCAATACGTGCTTTCATCTGCGCACCGCGAAAGGCGTGTTGCTGATCGACTGCGGCGCAAGCGCCTTGCCGCGATTGAAACACTACCAGGTCGATCTCAATGCGATCGACGGCATCATCCTCTCCCATCTGCATGGCGACCATTTCGGCGGCCTGCCGTTCCTGCTGCTGGATGCGCAGTTCCTGACGCGGCGAACCCGGCCGCTGCTGATCGCCGGACCGCCGGGCACACGCGAGCGTCTTACCGCGGCGATGGAGGTGTTCTTCCCGCGCTCATCCGGCTCCAGATGGAAATTCCCGTGGGAGGTGACGGAGATCGCGCTCGAAACGCCGACTGACGCGCTCGGCCATCGCGTCGCGACGGCGGAGGTGATCCATCAGTCCGGCGCGCCGTCGACGGCGTTACGGATCGAAGACGGGGAAAAAGTTTTCGCCTATTCCGGCGATACCGAATGGACCGACGCGCTGCTGCCGATCGCGCGCGGCTCCGATCTCTTCATCTGCGAATGCTACGGCTATGCCGGCAAGCTGACCGGTCATATGACGTGGGAAACGTTGTCGCCGCGCCTCGCCGATCTTCAGGCACGGCAGGTGATGCTCACGCACATGAACCCGAGTATGCTGGCGCGGACCGATGAAGCCCGCGCCGCCGGCATGCTGATTGCCGATGACGGATTGTCGCTGACGTTTTAGCGGTTGAGCAGCGCGATCAGGCTCGACGTGTCCCAGCGCTGGCCGCCCATGCGCTGCACTTCCGAATAGAACTGATCGACCAGCGCCGCGACCGGCAGATGCGCACCGTTGCGCCGCGCTTCGGCGAGGCAGATGCCGAGGTCTTTGCGCATCCAGTCGACCGCGAAGCCGAAGTCGAACTTGCCGGCGGTCATGGTCTTGTAGCGGTTCTCCATCTGCCAGGACTGCGCGGCGCCTTTGGAGATGGTGGCGACGAGCTTTTCGGTGTCGAGGCCTGCCTTCATGGCGAAGTGCAGTCCTTCCGACAGGCCCTGCACCAGGCCGGCGATGCAGATCTGGTTCACCATCTTGGCAAGCTGCCCGGAGCCGGCGTCACCCATCAGATTGCAGGCGCGCGCATAGGCGGCGATCACCGGCTCGGCGCGGGCGAACACGGCCTGCTTGCCGCCGCACATCACCGTCAGAACGCCGTTCTCGGCGCCAGCCTGGCCGCCGGACACCGGCGCGTCGAGAAAATCGAAGCCCTGCTTTGCGGCGGCGGCGGCAAGCTCGCGCGCCACTTCCGCCGAAGCGGTGGTGTGGTCGACCACGACCGCGCCCTTGCGCACGCCGTGAAACGCGCCGTCCAATGTCCCATTCTTGCCGAGCATCACCTCGCGCAGGTCGTTGTCATTGCCGACGCAGGCCATGACGAAGTCCTGGCCTTCGGCGGCGGCTTTCGGGGTGGGAGCGCTGCGGCCGCCATACTGCTTGACCCATTGTTCGGCCTTGGCGGCGGTCCGGTTATAGACGGTGACCTCATGGCCGCCCTTTTTTGCCAGATGGCCGGCCATCGGGAAGCCCATCACGCCCAAGCCCAGAAACGCCACTTTCGCCATGTCACCCTCCAAATGGTCCCGATGTTCGGCCGTATCTCTTGATGGCCATCAATGCGGGCGCGGGCTTGCCTCGTCAACCGGTGGGTCTATGCGGCTAAAGGCACAGTGCCGCGCGCGGCCCAGAGGGTAGCGGCGGCAGGCGTCCTATGGTGTATCTGGAGGCGGGAGAACGCCGCGCGCAGGCGCGGAAGTTCAAGGGAGTGCGAACGATGCCGGTCACCAAACAGGATGTTCTCGTTTGCCTGGCGAAAGTGCCGGCGCCGGACGGGCGGCCCTTGCCGCAGTCCGGGGCGCTGTCCGAGATCATCGCCAATGACGGCAAGGTGTTTTTCTCGATCGGCGTCGATGCGGCGGCGGTGAAGGCGTGGGAGCCGGTGCGCCAGCAGGCCGAGGCGGCGCTCAAGGCGATGCCCGGCGTGCAGTCCGTGATGATCGCGCTGACGGCGGAGCGGGCGGCAGGCAACGCCGCTGCGCGCCCGGCTGCCGGCGGCCATGGCCATAGTCACGGCGCCGCGCCGGGACAGGGCGGTCCCAAGCCGCATCCGGGCGTCCCAGGTGTGGGCGCCATCATCGCCGTGGCGTCGGGCAAGGGCGGCGTCGGCAAATCGACGACAGCGGTCAATCTCGCGCTCGGCCTGCGCGACCTCGGGCTGCGGGTCGGTGTTCTCGACGCGGATATCTATGGCCCGTCGATGCCGAAGCTGCTCGGCATCCACGGCAAGCCGGAAACCATCGACGGCAAGCGGCTCAAGCCGATGGAGGGCTACGGCCTCAAGGTCATGTCGATCGGCTTCCTCGTCGAGGAAGAGACGCCGATGATCTGGCGCGGCCCGATGGTGATGTCGGCGCTGACGCAGATGCTGCGCGAAGTGGAGTGGGGCACGCTCGACGTGATCGTCGTCGATATGCCGCCCGGCACCGGCGATGCGCAATTGACGATGGCGCAGCAGGTGCCGCTGCGCGGCGCCGTGATCGTCTCGACGCCGCAGGATCTCGCGCTGATCGACGCCCGGCGCGGCGTCGCGATGTTCAAGCGTGTCAATGTGCCGATCCTCGGCGTGATCGAGAACATGAGTCATTTCCTGTGCCCGCATTGCGGCACGCGGTCCGACATTTTCGGCCATGGCGGCGCACGCAAGGAAGCCGACCGGCTCGGCGTGCCGTTCCTCGGCGAAATCCCGCTGCACATGGATATCCGCGAGAAGTCCGACGCCGGTTTGCCGGTGGTGGCGACCGAGCCGGACGGACCGCATGCGACGATCTATCGCGACATCGCCGCGCGTATCCGCGACCAGTTGGCCGGCGGCACCGGCAGCCGCGCCGCACCGAAGATCGTCATCGAGGCGTGACGGCGTGGCCGGCTAATCGTCGGCCCACATGCGCAGCAGATTGGAGACTGATTTCGAGATCAGATCGAAATCGGCGCTCTTGCCTTCACGCGCAAACAGCCGCCGCCGCGCGGTGTCGAGATCGAACAGCAGTTCGCGCTGCGCGGTATCGCGAACATAGCTGCGCGCCCAGCCGGCGCAGACGAGCCGTTCGCCGCGCGTGACCTTGTTGACGCGATGCAGCGTCGTCGCCGGATAGGCGATCATGCTGCCGGGCGGCAGCTTGTAGCTTTCCTCACCTCCGACGCCGTCGATCACCAGTTCGCCGCCTGTGTAGGTTTTCGGGTGGCTCAGGAACAGCGTGAAGGCGACGTCGGTGCGCACGCCGCGCATCAGCGCGTCGTCGACATGGGTTCCGTATTCCATGCCTTTGCCGGTGCGCGAGAACAGCAGTGGCGTCAGCGCCTTCGGCCTGGCCGCGAGCGCGAACACGTCGTTGGCGAGGATCCGTTTGGCGACGAGATCGCGGACCGGTTCGAGCGTGGCGTCGACCGACGGAGCCTGCCGGTTGTTCTTGACGAGACGCGCGGCGAATCCTGCGGTGCGGCGGCCGTCGATGAAAGCGGTTTTTGCAAGCGTCGCGCGGATCGTTGCGAGATCGTCCGCCGTGAGAACGTTGCCGATGATGATGTGCATGGCTCACTCTAGAGCGTTTTCAAGCGAAGTGGGTACTGGTTCGCGTGAAGAAAACGCGACCAATCACGATGCATCGGCTTCTTGATGTACGCGCTTCGCACACTGGAATTTTTCAAATCTTTTGTCCCTGTCTTGTGACTGGACGCGGCGGAGCGGGCAGCTATGCTCCCGCCGCGATTGTCGCGAAATCGTGCGACGCAGGGACGTGGAAGGACAGGCCATGGCGAACGCCAAAACGAGCAAAGTGTGGATCGGGGTTGGCGTTTTCGTTCTGGCCGGCGGGGTCGCCACCACGACGCAGGCTTTGCCGCTCGTCGATTCGCATCAGCCCGATATGCGCGCGGGAAAGGAGAAGCTGCTGGATGGCGCGGCGACCCTTCCGGGACGGCTGATCCTGGCGCAGGGCAAGGGCGCCGGTGGTGAAGGGGCCGAAGGCGGCGAGGGTGGGGAAGGCAAGATCGACCCGGCCGCGGTCGAGGCCGATCCAATCGACTACGGCATCGCGCTGCAGGTGATCGCCGCGCATTATCATGCCGGGCTGATGGCCTACGAGAACAAACAGCAGGAGGCCGGCGCGCAGATGTTCGCGCACGGTCTCACCGAGGTTTATGTCGAACTTGAAGACATCTTCAAGAAGCGGGGCGTCACCGGTCTCGGCGACAATATGAATGCGGCGGTCGAGGCGGGCACGGCGAAGAAGCCGGTGCGTGAGGTGCGCCAGAAGGTCAAAGCGGTGCTCGACGCGCTGGTCGCCGCGGAAGCCGGCGCGCCCAAGTCGGACAAGCCGCCGCAGGCGATCAAAACCGAGGTGGCGGCGGAGATGCTGGAGCGCGCGGCGGCGCAATACCGGACCGCCGCCGACAGCACAGATTTCGAAACCTATCTCGACGGGCTCGGCTTTTCGCTGGCCGCGCAGGAGCAGGCCAGGACGGTGATGCCGTGGCTGAAAAAGCAGGCGCCGAAAAAAGCCGAGGCGCTGGGCAAGGTTTTGGCCATCGCCAAGCAGGCCTATCCCGGCATCAAGCGCCCGGCGAAGAAGGTCGATACCGGCCGCTTCCTGGCGGCCGCGTCCGAAGCGCGTCTGGCGGTCTCGCGCCTGCCGTAGCGGTCGGTTTTACCGGATTGCTGCACCGCCCACGGGCGGTGTCAGACCAATCTCGGCTTGCTGCCGGAGCGGCAATGGTTGTATCCCAATCACAGTGTGGTTTCGCCTTGAACAGGTATTTCGGGGGGCTAACCGCCTCGTTCGGTCAGCGACCGCGCGGGTCCAATCGTCTGAAAAATCCAATCATCTAATAATCACTGGAGTTTGAAATGAAACGCCGGCAATTTCTCGGAGCCGCAGGCGCCGGTCTCGCGGCCGCCACGATCGCCAAGCCCGCTATCGCCCAGTCCAGCCCGGAGGTGAAGTGGCGCCTGACGTCGAGCTTCCCGAAGTCGCTCGATACCCTGTTCGGCGCGGCGGAAGTGTTTGCCAAGGCAGTGGCCGAGGCCAGCGACAACAAGTTCCAGATCCAGACCTTCGCCGCCGGCGAAATCGTACCCGGTCTGCAGGCGGCCGACGCGGTCACCAGCGGCACCGTCGAAATGTGTCACACGGCGTCCTACTACTATGTCGGAAAGGACCCGACGTTCGGCCTGTTCACGGCGCAGCCGTTCGGCCTCAACACCCGCATGCAGTCGGCCTGGATGTTGCAGGGCGGTGCGGCCGATCTCGCTAACGACTTCTACAAGAAGTTCAATTTCCTGGCGCTGCCGTGCGGCAACACCACCTGCCAAATGGGTGGCTGGTTCCGCAAGGAGATCAAGGAAGTCGGCGACCTTAACGGCCTGAAATTCCGCATCGCCGGCTTTGCCGGACAGATTTTCTCCAAGCTCGGCGTCGTGCCGCAGCAGCTTGCCGGCGGCGACATCTATCCCGCACTGGAGAAAGGCACCATCGATGCGGCCGAGTGGGTCGGTCCGTATGACGACGAGAAGCTCGGTTTCCAGAAGGTCGCCAAGTACTACTACTATCCGGGTTGGTGGGAAGGCGGCGCGATGCTGCACAATTTCATCAACCTGCAGAAGTGGAACGAACTGCCGAAGAACTATCAGCAGATCGTCAAGTCGGCGTCCGACACGGCGCATAATTGGATGATCGCGCGGTACGACGCCGCCAATCCGGGTGCGATCAAGCGGCTGGTCGGCTCGGGCGCGCAGCTGCGCCCGTTCCCGCAGCCGGTGATGGAAGCCTGCTACAAGGCCGCGACCGAAACCTACAACGAGGTGTCGGGCAAGAACGCGGACTTCAAGAAGGTCTATGACAGCATGGTCGCCTTCCGGAACGACGAATATCTCTGGTGGCAGGTGGCCGAACTTGGCTTCGACAGCTTCATGGTCCGCATGCGCGCCCGCGGCTAATCCCTTTCTTTCGCGATTGAACGAGCCGAACCCTCCGCCCGACCGGGCGGAGGGTTTTTCGTTGCGCTGCACGCAGAAGGAGGGTCGCGATATCGCGCTGCAAGAGCGGCGTTTTTTGGCGTCCGGGCATCGTCCTCCGCTGGATTTGGTCCAAGTGTTCGGTCAATCTTGTCGCACCCGGAGATATGGGTGCGGTGCTTGGGGCGCCGTCCAACAGAAATACGGAGGGGATGCCGAAATGAAACGTCGTCAATTTCTCGCGGCTGCCGGTGCCGGCCTTGCCGGTGCGGCGATCGCCAAGCCGGCGATCGCGCAAAGCATGCCGGAGCTGAAGTGGCGCCTGACGTCGAGCTTTCCGAAGTCACTCGATACAATCTACGGCGCGGCCGAAACCTTTGCCAAAGCCGTTGCCGAGGCGACGGACAACAAGTTTCAGATCCAGTGCTTCGCGGCGGGCGAAATCGTCCCGGGTCTGCAAGCGGCGGATGCGGTGACTAATGGCACGGTCGAGATGTGCCATACCGCCTCGTATTATTATTTCGGCAAGGACCCGACGTTTGCGTTTGCGACCGCGGTGCCGTTCGGCCTCAACAGCCGCATGCAGAACGCGTGGCAGTTCTTCGGCGGCGGCATGGACGTGATGAATGACTTCTACAAGAAGTTCAACATCTACGGCATTCCCTGCGGCAACACCGGCTGTCAGATGGGCGGCTGGTTCCGCAAGGAGATCAAGTCTTCTGCCGATCTGCAGGGGCTGAAGATGCGGATCGGCGGCTTCGCCGGCCGCGTCGTGTCGAAGCTCGGCGTGGTGCCGCAGCAGATCGCCGGCGGCGATATCTATCCGGCGCTGGAGAAGGGGACGCTCGATGCGTGCGAGTGGGTCGGCCCTTACGACGACGAGAAGCTCGGCTTCCAGAAGGTCGCCAAGTTCTACTACTATCCGGGCTGGTGGGAAGGCGGCGCGATGCTGCACAACTTCATCAACATCGAGAAGTGGAATTCGTTGACGCCGACCTACAAGTCGATCGTGAAGACCGCGTCGGAGATGGCCAATACCTGGATGCAGTCGAAATACGATGCCGGCAATCCGGCGGCGCTGAAACGGCTGGTCGCCGGCGGCGCGCAACTGCGTCCCTTCACCGGCGAGACCATGGATGCCTGCTACAAGGCGGCGCAGGAGCTTTACAAAGAGACGTCGGCGACCAATGCCGACTTCAAGAAGGTGCACGACCACATCATGGCTTACCGCAACGACCAGTATTTGTGGTGGCAGGTGGCGGAATACACCTTCGACTCCTACCAGATCCGGGCACGGGCGCGCGGCTGAGCGGACGCAATCAAATGAAAAACCCCGGAGCTTGCTCCGGGGTTTTTTTTGTCAGCGCTCGATCTTAGAACTTGGGTGGCTGATCGAAGTTGAGTTGCGGGAGATCGAGGGCAGGGACTTCGATCTTGATACTGTTCGGATCGACGGTCGATACCGCGCCTTTGTAGTGCATCACCATCGCCGGGAACATGATCACCAGAATGACCATGATGACCTGGATGACGACGAACGGCACCGCGCCCCAATAGATCTGTCCGGTTGTGACCGGCTCCATCATCTTGCCGGTCACGCGATCCTTGTAGCGTTCGCGGGGCGCCACCGAGCGCAGATAGAACAGCGCAAACCCGAACGGCGGATGCATGAACGAGGTCTGCATGTTGACGCCGAGGATCACGCCGAACCAGATCAGGTCGATGCCGAGCTTTTCGGCCGCAGGCCCGAGCAGCGGAATGACGATGAAGGCCAGTTCGAAGAAGTCGAGGAAGAACGCCAGGACGAAGACCATGGCGTTGACGAATAGCAGGAAGCCGACCTGGCCACCTGGCAGCGAGACCAGCAATTCCTCGACCCAGACGTGGCCGCTGACGCCATAGAAGGTCAGCGAGAACACGCGCGCGCCGATGAGGATGAAGACCACGAAGGCCGACAGCTTCGCTGTCGATTGCACGGCCTGACGGATCAGATCGAAGCTGAGTCGCCGCTTGATCAGGCCGAGAACGAGAGCGCCGACGGCCCCCATCGCGCCGCCCTCGGTCGGGGTGGCCACGCCGATGAAGATCGTTCCGAGAACGAGGAAGATCAGCAGCAGCGGCGGCACCATGACGAAGGTGGTTTCCTGCGCGATCCGGGACAGGAACCGGTAGTTGAACAGCTTCTCGCTGATGCGGTTCAGGATGGCGACGACGAGCGCGAAGCCGATGCCGAAGAACATCGTCAGCACGACGAAATCGGCGCCTTTTGCATCGGACTCCCACATCGCGGCGTAGCCGACGAGACCGCTGACGATGGCAAGCACGAACACCGAGGTGAGGCCCCGATTGCCGTTGTCCTCGCGAAAGCCGATGGCCTCCGTCGGCAGGCCCGGCGTCCATTTCGGGAAGATCATCGAGACGAGAAAGACGTAAGAAGCATAGAGGCCGGACAGAACCAGGCCGGGGATGAATGCGCCCTCGTACATGTCGCCGACGGAGCGGCCGAGCTGGTCGGCCATGACGATCAGCACGAGCGACGGCGGGATGATCTGCGCCAGCGTGCCCGACGCCGCGATGACGCCCGACGCGACGCGCCGGTCGTAGCCGTAGCGCAGCATGATCGGCAGCGAAATCAGGCCCATGGAAATGACGGATGCCGCGACCACGCCGGTGGTGGCGGCGAGCAGCGCGCCGACGAAGATCACCGCATAAGCGAGACCGCCGCGTACGGTGCCGAACAATTGTCCGACCGTGTCGAGCAGGTCCTCCGCCATGCCGGATCGTTCAAGCACCAATCCCATGAAGGTGAAGAATGGAATAGCGAGCAGCGTGTCGTTCGCCATCACGCCGTAGACGCGTTCGGGCAGCGCCTGCATGAAGTCCGGATGGAACAGGCCGAGTTCGATACCGATCAGGCCGAACAGCAGGCCGACGGCGCCGAGCGAGAAGGCCGCCGGATAACCCAGCAGCAGGAACACCACCAGCGCCGCGAACATGATCGGCGCCATGTTGTGTATCAGGAAAGCGGTCATTGCGGTCCCCCAGCCGGCCGGTCAGCGCTTTTCGATCGCGTCGACGAGGTGTTCCACCTCTTCTTCCACCGCGCTCTTTTTCAGGGCGTGCGGATCGTCCATCAGGCCGCGCATGATCGCGATACGTTTGATGATCTCGGAGATCGCTTGAATGAACAGGAGCGCGAAGCCGATTGCGATCAGCGCTTTCCCCGGCCATTGCGGCAACCCGCCCGCGTTCATCGACTGTTCGTTGATCTCGAAGGACTTGATGAAAAACGGCGTCCCGGTCAGGACCATGATGATCGTCAGCGGAATCAGGAAGAAGATATGTCCGACGAGATCGATCGTGCTGCGCAGCCATGTCGGCATCAGATTGTTCACGATGTCGATGCGGATGTGCTCGTTGTCGAGCAGCGTCCATGGCGCACACAGAAGGAAGACGGCGCTGAACAGCACCCACTGCAGTTCGAGCCAGGAATTCGACGACATATCCAGCAGTTTGCGAACGGTCGCATTCACCGCTGAAACCAGCACGGCGGCAAAAATGAGCCAGGCGACGTATTTGCCGATGGTACGGTTGAAGTTGTCGATGGCGCGTGCCACCGGCAACAACGCATTCACCAGAGCGTTGAAGCCGCTCACGTTGCATCCTCCCGAGCCGGTATTTATCCGGCCTTTATGTCCGCATCGTGCCCCAACCGGACGAACGCCGGCCCCAAGGGCAGCATAGTCAGATGCAGCAGCCTGACGTCAATCGAAACTTCGCCGACGATACCGTGTCCCCTCCGGCGCGCCGATAATATGAGGTAGCTACCGCATATTCTGGAACGCGGCGGGCGCCGACGCAAGCCGGAAATGCACAGCCGGGCTCGTTGTCAGATCGGATTTTTCGCGCGGGAGCGTCGAAACGAACCGGCGGCGGTCTCAGCCGCCGGTCACGCTCATATGCCGGCCGAGCGCGGGGCGCTTGCGCCTGCGGTCGATGACGAAGTCGTGGCCGCGCGGCTTGCGCAGGACGGCAGCATCCACCGCCGCATTGAGCTGATCGTTGCTTTCCGACGCCCGCAGCGGCCCGCGCAGGTCGGCGGCGTCTTCCTGGCCGAGGCACATATAGAGCGTGCCGGTGCAGGTGAGGCGGACGCGGTTGCAGGACTCGCAGAAATTATGAGTGAGCGGGGTGATGAAGCCGAGCCGTCCGCCGGTCTCGCGCACGCGCACATAACGGGCAGGGCCGCCGGTCTGATAATCGATGTCGTCGAGAGTGTAGCGCTCGGACAGGCGGGCGCGCACCATCGACAATGGCAGATACTGGTCGAGGCGGCGCTCTTCGCCGACATCGCCCAGCGGCATCACTTCGATCACGGTGAGATCCATGCCGCGGCCATGCGCCCACGCCACGAGATCGGCCAGTTCGTCGTCGTTGACGCCCTTGAGTGCCACCGCGTTGATCTTGATCTTGAGGCCGGCACGCTGCGCGGCATCGATCCCGGCGAGCACCTGATCGAGATCGCCCCAGCGGGTGATCGCGCGGAATTTGTCCGGATCGAGCGTGTCGAGCGAGACGTTGATGCGCTCCACCCCGCAAGCCTTGAGGTCGGCGGCGTGCTTGGCGAGCTGCGTGCCGTTGGTGGTGAGGGTGAGTTCGTCCAGCGCGCCGGACGCCAGATGGCGCGAGAGCGAGGAGAACAGCGTCATCACCCCGCGCCGGACCAGCGGCTCGCCGCCGGTCATGCGCAGCTTGCGCACGCCGCGCGCGACGAAGGCGCTGCAGAGGCGGTCGAGTTCCTCCAGCGTCAGCAGGTCGGCTTTCGGCAGGAAGGTCATATGCTCGGACATGCAGTAGACGCACCGCAGGTCGCAGCGGTCGGTGACCGACACGCGCAGATAGGTGATCGCGCGCGCAAACGGGTCGATCAGGGGCCGTTGTGGCGGCCCCGCATGATCCAATGCCGTTGAAGGAAGCGTCCCGAGTGCTGTCATCGTTGCCGATCCCGGAGCCACGGCTCCGTCAAGTTCACCGGCTAAATGTAGGAGGTTTGCCTCTCGAACGCGAGGGTTGCGCCGTCAGCCCTTCGGCCAAATTCCCCTGAGAAAAATGGCCAAAACGATCTGGAAAGTCGTGGAAATCCGCAGGAAAAAGGGCCGCATCATCCGATGCGGCCCTCATGAGCGGCGGAAATGGGATGCGGCTTACTGGCGCGCCGGGGCCGGCGCGGTGGGCCAGGGTGCTGTTGCGGCCGGGGCTGCCGGCGCGGGCGCGGCAGCCGCGGGTGCAGCAGCCGGCGCCGTAGCGCGCGGCTTGGCCGCGGCCGGTTTGGCCGGACGCTTGCGCGGTGTCGCGCGGCGGGGCGGAGGAGGCGGCGCGACCGCGAGTTCGACGGTCACCGGGTTCGGCGAGAACGTCGGCGGATAGCTGGTCGTCTGAACCTCGAGCTGCTCGGTCGCCGTCTGATAGCCGTTGAGCGAATAGGTGACGGTCGCCGGGCCGGCGGTCGGAATGGCCAGCGAGCAAGGCGTGCGGCAGGTCAGATCGCCGACCTTCACTTCCGCTCCCGGCGGTTCCGATTCAAAACGCACCGCGTCGGTTGCAGGCGACGACTTGAAGATGTCGAGGTTCGAACCGGACGACGAACATGCCGCGAGCATGAGGCCGCCACCAATGATTGAAATCACGCGATACATCATGAATCCCTCAGGGTGTTCTCACCCGCTCGCCAACAATAAGGATGCGTTAGCCATGCTGCAACCATATGCAAGCTGTTAACCTTACCGTGTTAACCACAATGCGTTCGGACTGTGCCATTTTGTGGCAGAAATTCCGGCGTGCTTATGATTCTGCACCGCGCCGCTATGCCGGCTTAACGCGCTCCAGAACGTCCATCACCGCATCCGGCAGATCGGCGAACCGGCTGATCAGGCGATCCGCGCCGAGATCGCGCGCCGGCACGTCGCTGTAGCCGAAATCGACCGCGACGACGCCGACCTTCGCGGCGCGCGCGGTGCGCACATCGGTGGCGGAATCGCCGATCATCACCGTGCGTTCGCGCGTGGCATCAGAGGCAGAGATGGTGCGCAGCAGCGGCGTGGGATCGGGCTTCGGGACCCCGAATGTGTCCTGACCGCAAATGAACGTGAAGCGCTGCGTGAGGTTCAGCCGGTCGAGCAACAGCTTCGCCAATCCCTCGAGCTTGTTGGTGCACACCGCGAAGCGAAAGCCCCGGGCGGCCAGTGCATCGAGCGTCTCCTCGACACCGGAGAAGGGCTGCGACTGGTCGGCGAGATGCTCGGCGTAATGGTCGAGATAGCTGTTGAACAGGCGCTCGAGATTGGTGTCGTCGCAGATCATGTCGTGCAGGGCGAAAGCCCGCTGGATCATGACGCGCGCGCCCGCGCCGACGACCTTGCGCGCCTCGTGATAGGCGATCGGCGGAACGCCTTCCGGCGTTAGAATTGTGTTGAGGGTCTCGACGAGATCGGGGGCGGTATCGACCAGTGTGCCGTCGAGGTCGAAGACGATCAAAGGGGCGGGCATGATGCATGATCGCTAGCGGGCCGCGCCTCCCGACGCAAGGGAGGGTTGGAAAACCGGCCCGGCGGCTATCTTCGCGCTGCAAACAACGCTAGAAACCGGCGTCTTTTCCCGCGAGACCGCCATTCCTTCGAGAGCGCCATGACGGACGCCGATACCTATAAACGCGCTGCCGCGGCCCGTGCCCTGGAATTGGTGAGCGATGGGATGCGGCTGGGACTCGGCACCGGTTCGACCGCGCGTCCTTTCGTCGAACTCCTGGGTGAGCGGGTCCGGGCCGGGCTGAAAGTGGTGGGCGTCCCGACCTCCGAGGGGACGCGCGAGATCGCGCAGCGTGTGGGTGTCCCGCTGACCACGCTCGATGAAACGCCCGAACTGGATTTGACGGTGGACGGCGCCGACGAGATCGGCCCGGATCTGGCGCTGATCAAGGGCGGCGGCGGCGCGCTGCTGCGGGAAAAGATCGTCGCCGCGGCGTCGCACCGCATGGTGGTGATCGCCGACCAGACCAAGTGGGTGGATGTGCTCGGACGGTTTCCGCTGCCGATCGAGGTCAACCCGTTCGGGCTGGCCGCGACCCGGCGCGCGATCGCGCGGGTTATCGCGGACTGCGGCCTGGCGGGGCCGATGACGGTGCGCTCCGCTGCCGGCGGCCATCCTTTTGTCACGGACGGCGGCCACTGGATCGTCGACGCGGCGCTCGGCCGGATTCCCGATCCCAAGATACTGGCGGACCGCCTGCTGGCGGTGCCTGGTGTCGTCGAGCACGGTCTTTTTGTAGGGTTGGCCAGCACGGCCATTCTCGCTGGTCCGGACGGTGTGCGCACCGTCGAGCGGCCGTAGGTTTTTTCGCATGAGGAGTTTCAAGATGACCATTCATCGCTCGATTGTCGCGGCCGTATCCGGCGTACTTGTGTGCGGAGTGTTGGTGACCGGCGCCCTGACCGTCGGGAGCGCTTCCGCGCAGACGCAGCAAGCCGCCCAGCCGAGCGCGGCTGCGCTTGCGACGGCGCGCGAGATCGTCGACATCAAGGGTGCGATCACGCTGTTCAAGCCGGTGGTCAGTGGCGTGATCGAGACGGTGAAGCTGCGCATCCTGCAGACCAATCCGAACCTGCAGCGCGATCTCGACGCGGTCGCGAAGGATCTCAAGACCCAGGCGGAGCCGCGGTTCAACGAGATTCACGAGCAACTCGCCAAGATCTATGCCCAGCACTTCAACGAGCAGGAACTGAAGGACATTCTGGTGTTCTACAAGTCTCCGCTCGGCAAGAAGCTGATTGCGGAAGAGCCGAAGTTCACCGATCAGAGCATGACCTTCGTGCAGGAGTGGGCGGACAAGCTCGCGGCGGAAATGGTCGATAAATTCCGCGCCGAGATGAAAAAGAAGGGACATGACCTCTGATTTGACGTCGGCATCCAATCGCACGAGGGTGGCCTGGTGAGCGAGCGTTCCGTTGATCTATTCGTGATTGGTGCGGGGTCGGGTGGCGTGCGCGCTGCCCGTATCGCATCGAGCCATGGCGCGCGTGTCATGGTGGCCGAGGAGTACCGTGTCGGCGGCACCTGCGTGATCCGCGGTTGCGTGCCGAAGAAGCTCCTGGTCTACGCCTCGCGGTTTCGCGAGGAGTTCGAGGATGCGGCGGGCTACGGCTGGACCCTCGGCGAACCGGTGTTTGATTGGGCGACGCTGATCGCCAACAAGGACCGGGAAATCGCCCGCCTCGAAGCGGCCTATACGACGACGCTCGAGCGCTTCAAGGTCGAACTGGTCAAGAGCCGCGCGGTGCTCGACGGTCCGGGGGCGGTGAAGCTCGCCACCGGCGAGCGGATCGCGGCCAAGCATATCCTGATCGCCACCGGCGGCTGGCCATATCACGGCGACGACATCCCCGGCATCGAGCATGTGATCTCTTCCAACGAGGCGTTTCATCTCGAAACATTGCCGAAGCGGATCGTCATCCAGGGCGGCGGCTATATCGCGGTAGAATTCGCCGGTGTGTTCGCGGGACTCGGCAGCGAGGTGACGCTGGTCTATCGCGGCGAGAACATCCTGCGCGGCTTCGACGACGATGTGCGCGAGCACCTGCGCAACGAGATGACGAAGCGCGGCATTACCATCACCTGCGGACATACGGTGACGGGTATCGAACAGACCGGCGACGATTATCGCGTGCTGTTGTCCGACGGCAGCGAAATCGCTGCTGACAAGGTGATGTTCGCTACCGGCCGGCGGCCGAATATCAAGGGCCTCGGTCTGGAGACGGCAGGCGTCAAGATCGCGAGCAACGGCGGCATTGCCGTCGATCGGTATTCGCGCACGTCGGTCGACGGCATCTACGCCGTGGGCGACGTCACCAACCGGATCAATCTCACGCCGGTCGCGATCCGCGAAGGGCATGCGTTCGCCGACACGGTGTTCGGCAACCGTCCGATCACCGTCGATCACAGCAATGTGCCGACCGCGGTGTTCTCCGAGCCGGAGGTCGGCGTCATCGGTCTCAGCGAAGCCGAAGCGGTCAAAGAGTTGCGCGTCGTCGATATCTACAAGACCAGCTTCCGGCCGATGAAGGCGACGCTGGCCGGCCGCGACACCCGCTCGTTCTACAAGCTGGTGGTCGACGGCGAGAGCGGACGCGTGGTCGGCTGCCATATCGTCGGCCCGGACGCGGGCGAATTGATCCAGGTGATCGGCATCGCCGTGAAGATGAAGGCGACCAAGGCCGAGTTCGATGCCGTGATGGCGGTTCACCCCACGGCGGCGGAGGAACTCGTCACCATGCGTGAAAAAGCCGTGAGTTACGGGCGCGAAGCGGCCGAATAGCGCGGTTTCAGCGAAAAGCCTTGTCGATTCAACAAGCTGGCCTTGAGTGGCCGGCTTGTGTATAACGCCGCCACTTTTCAGGAGCAGGTGTGATGGCGGAGCGTTGGACCCCCGATAGCTGGCGGAAGAAGCCAATCGTGCAGGTGCCGGATTATCCGGATGCCGCAGCGTTGGCTGACGTGGAGAAGCAACTCGCGAGCTTTCCGCCGCTGGTTTTTGCCGGTGAGGCGCGCAGCCTGAAGAAAGCGCTGGCCCGCGTGGCGGCCGGCGAGGCTTTCCTGCTCCAGGGCGGCGATTGCGCGGAAAGCTTCGCCGAGCATGGCGCCAACAATATCCGCGACTTCTTCCGCATGTTCCTGCAGATGGCGGTGGTGCTGACCTATGCGGCGTCGTCGCCGGTGGTGAAGGTCGGCCGCATTGCCGGACAGTTCGCCAAGCCGCGCTCCTCGCCGACCGAGAAGCGCGACGGCGTCGAACTGCCGAGCTATCGCGGCGACATCATCAACGACAACGCCTTCACGCCGGAAGCGCGCATCCCCGATCCGCGCCGCCAGTTGCAGGCCTATCGGCAGTCGGCGGCGACGCTGAACCTGCTGCGCGCATTCGCGAGCGGCGGCTACGCCAGTCTCGACAGCGTGCGGCAATGGATGCTCGGCTTCATCAAGGATAGCCCGCAGTCGCGGCGCTATGTCGAGCTGACCGACCGCATCTCCGAGGCGCTCGCCTTCATGCAGGCCTGCGGACTCGATCTTGAGCGGCATCCGGAGCTCAAAACCACGGACTTCTATACGAGTCACGAAGCGCTGCTGCTTGGCTACGAGCAGGCGATGACGCGCATCGATTCCACTTCGGGCGACTGGTACGACACGTCGGGCCACATGCTCTGGATCGGCGACCGCACGCGGCAGCCGGATCACGCACATATCGAGTTCTGTCGCGGCGTGAAGAATCCGCTCGGCCTCAAATGCGGTCCCTCGTCGAAGCCGGACGAGTTGCTGCGGTTGATCGACACGCTCAATCCGGAGAACGAGCCGGGCCGGCTGACGCTGATCAGCCGTTTCGGTGCCGACAAGGTCGGCGATCATCTGCCGACGCTGGTGCGCGCGGTGAAGCGGGAGGGGCGGACGGTGGTCTGGTCGTGCGACCCGATGCACGGCAACACCATCACTGCGGCCTCCGGCTACAAGACGCGGCCGTTCGATCTGATCCTCAAGGAAGTGAAGAACTTCTTTGCCGTGCACGCTGCGGAAGGCACTTATGCCGGCGGCGTGCATCTGGAGATGACCGGACAGAACGTCACGGAATGCACCGGCGGCGCGCGCGCCATCACCGATGCCGACCTGAACGATCGCTACCATACCGTCTGCGACCCGCGGCTGAACGCGGAGCAGGCGATCGATATGGCGTTCCTGATCGCCGAGCATCTCAAGGCGGAGCGGGCCCGCGTCGCGCACCCGATCCCCGCGGCGTCGTCGGCGTAGTGGTCGCCGTTCGGCCGATTGCGGCGCTGCACGCAGAGCGGTAGGAACAGGGCATGAGCAATCGCCCCTCCGACCGCCTCGCGATCGCCCTTGCGCAACTCAACGCGACGGTCGGCGACATCGCCGGCAATGCCGACAAGGTTCGCGCCGCGCGCCGTGAAGCGCGCGACGCCGACCTGATCGTGTTCTCCGAACTGTTCCTGTCGGGCTACCCACCGGAAGACCTGGTGCTCAAGCCTGCGTTCCAGGCGGCGTGCCGCGAAGCCATCGAAGCCTTGGCGCGCGAGACCGCCGACGGTGGCCCGGCCGCGCTGGTCGGTCTGCCGTGGCGGCAGGACGGCAGGCTCTACAATGCCGTTGCGCTGATCGACGGCGGCAAGATCGCCGCGCTGCGCTTCAAGGTCGATTTGCCCAATTACGGCGTATTCGACGAGAAGCGCATTTTCGCGGCTGGGCCGTTGCCTGGGCCGGTCGGCTTCCGCGGCGTGCGGATCGGTGTGCCGATCTGCGAGGACATCTGGGGTGCCGACCCGGTCGAATGCATCGCCGAAACCGGCGGCGAAATCCTGTTGGTGCCGAACGGCTCGCCGTATCGGCGCGGCGTCGTCGACGAGCGTTTGAACGTCGCGGTGTCGCGCGTCGTCGAGTCCGGTTTGCCGCTGCTTTACGTCAATCAGGTCGGCGGCCAGGACGAACTGGTGTTCGAGGGCGCGTCATTCGTCCTTAACGCCGACAAATCCTTCGCCGTTCAACTGCCGGCGTTCCGTGAATGCGTGGTGACGACGCAGTGGCGACGCACGGCGGATGGCTGGCGGTGCGAGCCGCTGCCGCTCGCGGCGATGGATGAGGGCGACAAGGTCGATTACGCGGCCTGCGTGCTCGGTCTGCGCGACTATGTCGGCAAGAACGGTTTCAAGGGTGTGGTGCTCGGCTTGTCGGGCGGTATCGATTCCGCGCTGTGCGCGGCGATTGCCGTCGACGCGCTCGGTGCGGAGCGCGTGCGTTGCGTGATGCTGCCGTACAAATATACGGCGACGGAATCGCTTACCGACGCGGCGGCCTGCGCCAAGGCGCTTGGTGTGCAATATGAGGTTGTGCCGATTGCGGCCGCCGTCGAAGGCTTGACGAGTGCGCTAGCGCCGGTGCTGGCCGGCATCGCGCGCGACGTCACCGAAGAAAATCTGCAGTCGCGCGCACGCGGCACGATGCTGATGGCGATTTCCAACAAGTTCGGCCTGATGGTCGTGACCACTGGCAACAAGTCGGAAATGTCGGTCGGCTATGCCACGCTCTATGGCGACATGAATGGCGGATTCAATCCGATCAAGGATCTCTACAAGACCGAGGTTTTCCGGCTGTCGCATTTGCGCAATGCGTGGAAACCGGACGGCGCTTTGGGGCCGGACGGCGTGGTGATCCCGGAGAATATCCTGATCCGTCCGCCGAGCGCGGAGCTGCGCGAAAACCAGAAGGACGAGGATTCGCTTCCGCCGTACGATATCCTTGATGCGATTCTGCGGCGCCTGGTGGAGGGTGAGGAGCCGGTCGCCGCGATCGTTGCCGCTGGTTATGACCGCGATACCGTGCTGCGCATCGACCGTCTGCTGAATATCGCCGAATACAAGCGGCGGCAGGCGGCGCCCGGCGTCAAGGTCACGCTCAAGAACTTCGGCCGCGACCGGCGTTATCCGATCACCAATCGCTATCGCGATAACGGTGCGCCGCTGCCGCAGGCGGATGAAACCGTGCTGGTCGCGCAGCCTTCGACCACAGCCGGCGTCGATGTCTAGCTGACTATCGCGCCGGCATGAACTGCGGGCCGACCGAACGCATGCCGGAGCGGTTATTTTCTCCGGAGTCGTCCTTGGCTGCCGCGGCGGGGGCGGCATCCGCCTGTGCGGCTGCCGGGGTGCGGATCGGACGGCCGCGCGAATCGCGCGGCAGCGCCATCTGTTTCGCGCGTTCCTGCGTCACCACCACATCGCCTTGTTCGAGCGCGTCGCCGCTCTGCTTCAAGGCATCGGCCCAGCTCTGGCCTGTCTGACGGCAACTGCACGCCTTGTCGTATTGCTGGCGATAGCGAAACGCCGTTGGCAAGCTGCTATAGGGCGCGCCGCTCAATGACACGGCCTGCGCCACATCTTCACCGGGGTTGCGATAGGTGTAGAGCGATACCTGCGCGGCGGGGCAGGTGCGCTGGCAGGTCTGTTCGTCGTCGCGGAAGCGCGCCGGATTGGTGGCGAACGAGATCGGGTAATAGTAGCCGTCGCAGGTGCGCACGCAGATGGTGCGGAACGTGCCGCTCGCGCCATCCGCAGTCGAATAGCCGCCGCTGCTTGACGATCCGCCACCGAACAGGCTGTCGAGGAAATTCCGGGGCGCGGCGGCGCTGCGATATTGCGGGCCGCAATTGTTGTCGCCGAGCGCCATCAGCACGTTGCGGCGCTGCTCAGCACGGTCGAGATTGCCTTCGAACTGCTGCATCTCGCCCCGCATGCGTGTGATCTGGCCGCGTGCTTGCTCGATCTGACGGTTGAGGCCGTCGCATTGCGGCGCCGGCGTCTGGAAAAGCGAGAACAGGCCGGAACTGCCGCAATCGAGGCGGCGCGCCTGCGCCGTCAGCCGGTCGAGTTCGAATTGCTGCCGGTTCAGCGCCTCGTCATAGCGGCGCAACTGATCGGCGCGCGCGGGATCCGCGCCGCCACGGTCGATGGCCGCCAATTGCGCTTCAAGCCGTTGGCAGAACGGATTGGGTGCTTGCGCGGCAGCGTCTGCTGCAGTCAGGAGACAGATGGCGGCAGCAGTCAGTCGGACAAAACGATTCATAGACGGCGGGGATCCCAAGGCGCCGGCAATCTAGCGGCAATGGCCGGGCAACGCCACACGGGGATCAGGAGATTCGGCGCGATTCCTGACGCAGGTTCCATAGAATTCCGGCCAGAATGACCAGAACGCCGACAAAAACCCAGAGGTCGAGACGTTCGCCGAAAAACATCCAGCCGACCACGGCGATCAGCGGAACGCGCAG